>JABIME010000118.1 GCA_018654125.1 Candidatus Cloacimonadota bacterium | reverse complement strand
TTCGAGAAAAAAGAGATAGATTCTAAATTGGAAAAAGCTTATTTTGGTTTGGAAAGAAGAGTCCATGATAGAACCAGAGAATTAGCTGAGATTAACAATGAATTGCAGGTTGAAGTAACCGAAAGAAAAAGAGTTGAAATACAGCTTAATGATAGCTTCTTAAAATTGAAAAAAGCTATTGAAGAGACTATAAATGCTTTCATCTCAGCAGTTGAGATTAGAGACCCATATACTGCAGGACACCAGCTTAGAGTTGCAAAACTAAGTTGTGAGATCGCCAATGAGATGCATTTGAACAAAATGCAGCTTGATGCCATACGTATTGCTGCAATTCTTCATGACATCGGAAAAATATATATCCCAAACGAAATTCTCTCAAAACCATCTTCCCTCACAGAAACAGAGTTTAGTGTAATTAAAAATCATCCTTTAGCTGGTTATGATATATTAAAGACAATTGATTTCCAAATGCCAATCGCAAAAATTGTTTATCAACACCATGAAAAAATCAATGGTTCAGGCTATCCTCAAGGTCTTATTGGGAACGAAATTATGCTTGAAGCCAGAATTGTGAATGTTGCTGATGTTGTTGATGCTATGATTTCTCAGCGTCCATATAGATCTTCACAAGGAATTGAGGATGCACTTGAAGAGATTAAAACAAATGCGGGGATACTATACGATCCTGAAGTTGTAGATATTTGTTTGTATATATTTAATGAAAAAGGATTCCAATTCGAAGAGATCAAAATTAGAACTGCACCAAGATAGTCGCTTTTATGTTGTTCCAATTTAATTAATATTTTTAGAATTTTTACAAAGCTAATAAACTTGATGGAGTACTATGGAGAAAATTGTAAATGCGCTTATTGCAGCTATTGAAATATGGGATCCATATACTGCCGGACATCAAAAACGAGTAGCAACACTTTCACTTGCCATAGCTAGAGAAATTGGATTTAATCAAAAGCAATTAGACACAATGAGAATAGCTGCAATACTTCATGATATTGGAAAGATAAATCTTCCTACTGAAATATTATGCAAACCCGGAAAATTGGCAACGTGTGAATATAATCTAATCAAGATCCATTCTGAAGCTGGATATCAAATATTAAAAAAAATTAATTTCCCAGATAAGATCGCTGAAATTGTTTATCAGCATCATGAAACTTTAGATGGGAAAGGATATCCACGTGGGCTAAAAGCTGATGACATAAGTATTGAAGCAAGAATACTACGAATATCTGATGTTGTTGAAGCTATTTCTGCGAATAGACCTTACAGACCAGCAAATGTAATTGAAGATGCATTAGGTGAGATCGAGAATGATACAAATGGTAAATATGATAGAGATATTTGTGATGTATGCATAAACCTTTTTAGAGTAAAGAATTTCAAGATCAAAGAGATTCAAATGCGAGATAATGAAAGAACAATAAATTAATGGTTAAATAAATATTGAGGGGAATATAATTGGAACCAATCTATCTTGATTATAATGCCACCACGCCAATAGACCCAAGAGTTGCTAATGTAATGAAACCCTTTTTAACACAGTCTTTTGGGAATCCATCGAGTTCCCATTGGTTTGGGATAGAATCTAGAAAAGCAATTCTAAAAGCTAGAGTGCAAGTTGCAGCATTAATAAATTGTAAACCTGAAGAGATAGTTTTTACAAGTGGCGGAACAGAGGCGAATAACTATGCAATAAGAGGCTATGCTTATGCAAATCGCCATAAAGGAAACCATATTATCACTTCAGTAATCGAACATCCAGCTATCCTTGAAGTTTGTAAATATTTAGAAGAATATGACTTTGATGTTACATATCTTCCAGTAGATAAAAATGGTTCTGTTTCTGTTAGATCTGTACAAGAAGCAGTTACAGAAAAAACTATTCTCATCTCAATTATGCATGCTAATAATGAAGTTGGCACGATTCAACCAATTATGGAAATTGCAGAAATAGCTTATGAGAATGGTATTTGTATGCATACTGATGCAGCTCAATCGTTAGGGAAAATACCTGTAGATGTTTTAGAACTTAATGTTGATCTTATTTCTATTGCAGGACATAAAATTTATGCACCTAAAGGCATTGGTGCACTATACGTAAAACAGGGAACTAAACTAGAAAAACTAATGTTCGGCGCTAAACAGGAAAATGGTTTTAGAGCAGGAACAGAAAATGTTCTTGAGATTGTAGGATTAGGACGTGCTTGTGAAATTACAAAGCAAGATCTTACAAAGAATATCGAGCATTTAAAAAATATGCGTGATAGATTATGGAATGGCCTGGTTAATGATATCCCTGATGTAAGACTAAACGGACATCCCGATAAAAGATTACCAAATACTCTAAATGTAAGCTTCTTGAATATGAACGATTACTTCCAACTTTCTTTGTTTCTTGAAATTGCAGCTTCTGCAGGTGCAGCTTGTAACAATAACACAACATCATTTTCTCATGTGTTAGAAGCTATGAATGTTCCAATAGAATATGCAAAAGGAAATATTCGTTTTTCTACAGGTAAATTTACAACAGAAAAAGAAATTGATAATGCTGTAATAAAAATAATTGAAATTCATAATTCTCAAATTGGTTTATAAAAATGGCAATCTTGAATATTGAAATAAAAGCAAAATGCTCTGATCCTACGTTTATTCGCAAAATCCTTACACAAAGAAATGCTATGCTTAAAGGAACAGACAATCAGAAAGATACTTATTTTAAAGTAGCATATGGACGACTAAAAATGCGGGAAGGTAATATTGAATACAGCCTTGTTCATTACGATAGAGAGGATATCTCAGGTCCGAAACGTTCTGAAGTTCTGTACTACCATCCCAGAAAAGAAGATCTTGTAAAACAGCAACTAATAAAAGCTATTGGAACTTTAGTAATAGTTAACAAAAAAAGAGAGATTTATTATATTGATAATATCAAATTCCATATTGATGAAGTTGAGGATCTTGGAAGTTTTGTAGAAATTGAAGCTATTGATAAAACTGGAGATATTGGAGCAGATAAGCTTTATGAGCAATGCAAAGATTATCTGTCACTGTTTCAGATAGACGATAAAGACCTGATTGATAATTCTTATAGTGATATGCTAATGAATGCAGATCTAGAAATTATCGAAGGAACAATTCAGCATGCAATACAGATTTCAAAACAAATTCCTGAACTTGAAGATCCATATAAACAAATAGAATACGAGAAAAGATTTAAAGACAAAAAGTACCTTATTCTTATTGCATATTGGAAAGGCAAGCCAGCTGGATTCAAAGTTGGTTACCAAATAGAAGATCATTTCTATTCTTGGATGGGAGGAGTTATCCCTGAATTTAGGAATAATAAAATAGCGAGTAAGATGGCATCCTTCCAGCAAAATTATGCTAAAGAAAAGGGTTTTAATAAATTGAAAATGAAGACCCGTAATAAACACAAGGCAATGATCCAATTTGCTATTTCAGATGGTTTTTATATTACTGGTTTTGAAGAACACAAAAATAAAAATGAAAACAGAATATTTCTGGACAAAGAACTCTAATATTTTGATTTACAGCATTGTAATCTAAAAATTTGAGGATGATAAGAATGAAAAAAATTAGAGTATTAATTATATTAATTTTAGTATCGTTAAGTATTAATTTAACAGCAGGTCCAATGAAGTACCTTTTTGGAATTAATGGTGGTGTATATTATCCTGAATATCCACAATACGAATATGAAAACCCAAATTTAGGTATTCAAATACAATTAGATTTTTTTAATTTAGCCGATATTATGGGTATGGGAGGATCTACTTTTCAAAAAGTATATTCTTTCGATGAAAGGTTCAGTTTGATACGAACTTATAGTTTATATCTACATAATTTTTCGAATTATTCAACCAGAGACTCTTACTTTACTTACGGATTTTACGGAGGAGTAAAACGTACTGAGATGAATTATGAGAACTTCAAAACACCTATTAATGATGATATTACAATTCATCTTCCTCTTTTAGGTTTTCGTTTTGCCTCGGAACAATGGGGAATGGATATAAGTTGGACGCAAGCTGAAAACAGAAAACCAATTTTAGGATATGAGCTTAAATTCAGAAATTCCAGAGGTTATATTATGCGTATTGGAAGAGTGAATCGAGGAGTAATCATCGGAATCGATTCTGAAATGTATCTTCTGATAGGTTATGAATTCTTCAAATAATTCATGAAAGATCTCTCAATATCAACCATCAGCGCAAACCTTTTTGCCATTCCAATTGTAGTCTTCTTAATTATTTGTCTTGCTTGTCCGTTCATTCTTATCTGGGATTGGCATATTTTTACCCTTGGTTTTCTTTCAATTTACCTTGCTCTTCCCTACTTTATCATAGTTTTTATTTTTGGAGCATTTATGCATGAAGTATTGCATGCCATTGGTTTTCTTATTTTTGGGAAGCTGAAGTATTCTCAAGTTCAAATTGGAATTAAATGGAAATTCCTAACGCCTTATGCCCATTGCAAGATCCCATTAAAAGCATCTGTTTATCGTATCGCATTACTTCTACCAGCAATATTATTAGGTGTTATCCCATCAATCATTGCATACATATTTGGAATTGGCTGGCTATTGATATATGGAATACTTTTCACAATTTTAGCTGGTGGAGATATTCTAGTATTTTGGATCATTAGAAAAGTAAAAAATAATGAACTTGTAAAAGACCATCCTGAACAATGTGGCTGTTTTATCGTTAATAATTAATTCTGTCTCTTTTTAAAATAATCTAAAATACCTAAAGACATTAAAACACCAACCGTAGCAAAAATAACTCCCAAAGTTGTTAATATAACTGCAAGAATACTTATTTTTCCTATTAAGAATTGACCTACAATGCTTAGTGTAAGCCCTATAGCTGTGAATTTTAGTGCATTTAATTTATTTATCTTTATTTTCATATTTTAACCTTATGAAGAAAATTTATATAGATATGCTAACAAAGCAAGAATTATGTATTTGACACAGCTATTATGATTTAGTTGCATAGTTTTGGAAATAGATAATTATTAGAAATAGACTGTGGAGTAAAATAATTTTGGAAACACTAAATCAATTGATACATGAAGTAACAATAAGTGCATATGAAAATGCTGGAGATTGGATGAGAAGCGACGTTTCGATATCATCTCAATTACGGGATGGGATTAAAACAGCGAGAGAATCATTTGCAAAAATTGATGATCAAATAGAAGATATTGAAACATTATTAGACCTTATGCAGCAGCAATTAGAAAATGTATTAATCTTTTATAGGCAATTACCTGGTGATCAAGGACAGTGGGAATGTTCTGCTCTCAACATCATAAGTAGAGATATTAAAAAGCTATTAAACGATCATAACAAAGATATAGATATTTCAAATTAATAAATCTTCCTAACTACAAGCGTGTAAGCGTCTGCAGAAAAAGGAAAATATAATTTGATAAATTGATCTCTTTTTAATCTTAGTTCCAAGTTCATTTTCTGACATTTCTAATACTCTCATACTACTATAACACTCATATCTTGCAAAGGTTACAATAAAAATTAAATGATTGAACCCTTTGTAGTATCACTAAACTATTCAACATAAATTCGAATTGTGGTTGGTGGTTTATCATCTTCTTCTACTTCCATATTAAATAGATCTCCCACCTCACCACTAGAAACCATATCCATAATCTCTTTCCAATTAATTGAGGAAAAATCAAAATTACTACTTTCTAGGTGTGCATCAAAATTTGCATTTCTAGGAATGAACTTAACTCCTAGTTGGGCAAGTTTAACCGGAATTGAAATATTCAATTTGGGTTTTTCACTACCTTCTTGAGTTATTAGGATACGCAGCTTTCTTCCTAACTTTGTTTTAGCAGGTTTCGGATTCAAAGCTTCTAAAAGTCTTGCCGCATCCTCAGCTGAGATCTTACCTTCAGCAACCAAATTTATTATTCTCTTCTTTTCTTCCATTATTTTCCTTCCATTGCAGTTATTAATTTCTCAGCTTCTTCTGCTGTTATTTTTCCGTCAGACAACATTTGTAAAATCTTCAATCTACTACGTTCATCAACTTTTGTACGCTCATTCTCTGTCAGATCTCTATCTTTTACTCGTTCATGAACTTCCTGGACTACTTTTGAAATTCCTTCATTTATTTTTTCTTCAGTCTGCTCTTTGAATTCATCACTAGAGAACTTTTCCATTACATCTTTCATTTTATTCTGAACATCAACCATTATCTCACCTACATCAGGAATTTCGATATTCTTGAGTGACTCTTTCGCTTTTTCCATCCCCTTTAAAACAGTTTCAGAATATTCATCTGGAACACTCTTCATAGATTTATCTATAATATCACTAACAAAACTAAAATCAAAAGATTTTTTTGCTTTAGCACTATCCACCAAGCGTATTGTCCCAAATTTATTTTCTGCTTTTATAATCACCGATCCTGAACCACTGACCATATTCAAAGTTTTTTCATCACCAATATTTAATCCTTTATCAAGTCCTTCATGATCCCCTTTCAAACCAACATAAAACTTACCCATTTTGTTTTTTGCTTCAATTTTGTAAGGAGTTTCATCCGGGATAACAAGGTGAATTCCACCCATTTGATTTATATAATTAAATTTACCTTTCTCAACATCTTTGAATTCATAATAAATGCTTCCATTTTGGCTATTAACAGAAGCGGAATCAAAACCTGCTGATAGAATTTTAATTGAGCTATTCTTTGAATTTAAGGTAAGCTCTCCCTTACAATTTCCTAATTTTATTGGACTATTCTCTGTTTGTATTTTAATTTTACCAATACTGCTTTTCAGTGATAATGGGCTGTTCTCAAAAGTAAGATCAATATTTCCTGTGTTTTCTTTTATAGCTACTGGTCCATTTTCAGAGGAAATCTGAAGATCTCCTTCATTATTTGCAATACTAACAGGACTATTTTCATTGGTGATAGTATGTGAACCATTCAATTTGATAATCGAGATTGGAGCGTTTTCAGTTTTAGCATTGATATTTGTCTTCTCGGGAACCAGTATATTAATTTTGATATTTCTAAAGTTATTATCCTTTTCATCTGTTTTTATAGTAAGAATATTCTTTTTTTCATCATACTTACACTGAACAACCTTTTCTAGATCGTCTTCGAAGATCTCTTCCTGTTTTGCC
>JABIME010000117.1 GCA_018654125.1 Candidatus Cloacimonadota bacterium | reverse complement strand
GAATCTCCTGAAGTTCTATTTTTAGGACAAAAAGTTGATCTTCATTATCGTGTTACAGGCAAACGAAATTTCGAAAAACATATGAGTTTTCTTCCGCTAATTGTATTTCATACTTTTAAAACACTTGGAAATGATGATATGCTGTATTTAAATCATCTAGCATATCTTTCTAAAAATGCTTTTAGTAAATCTAGAACAATTATGTTAACCGAAGAACTTGAGAAGAATTTTATTCCTGATATTTCTTCAACCAATATAGATCATGTATGCGTATTGACAAAAGGTAATGATGATAATAAAATTTCTGTTGATGCTGTAAATGAACTCGAAAAACTAATAAATAACATATTAACCGAAAACCATACAACATCAACGGATATTAAAAATACAAGCATAATTACAAGGCGGAGATAAATGAGTAATTTATCAGTTTCTAATGCAATGAAAATTAAAATAGATCCTATTTTACCGGAATACCCAGAATTTAAAAAGGGAATTCGTAGAGCACCTCGCCGCGAAATGGACTTAAATAAACAAGAAATAGAACTTGCGCTTAAGAACGCACTACGCTACATTCCAGAAGAACTACATGAAGATATCGCTCCTGAGCTATTAGATGAACTTATTGAGCACGGTCATATTTATGGTTATAGGTTTCGACCTACAGGAGATCTTTATGGTAAACCTGTACAAGAGTATAAGGGTAAGTGTTTGGAAGGGAAAGCCTTTCAGGTGATGATAGATAATAATTTAGATTTTGCTACAGCACTTTATCCGTATGAACTTGTTACGTATGGAGAAACCGGTGCAGTCTTCCAGAATTGGATGCAATATGTTCTTGTAAAAAAATATCTAGAAAATCTTACACATGAGAATACACTTGTTGTCATGAGTGGTCATCCGCTTGGTTTATTCAAATCATCACCAAGTTCTCCACGTGTGATCAATACAAATGGTTTGATGATCGGGGAATTTGATGATCAAGAAAATTTTAACCGTGCAAATGCTCTTGGTGTTGCAAATTATGGTCAGATGACAGCTGGTGGTTGGATGTATATTGGTCCCCAGGGAATCGTGCATGGAACTTATAACACAATTCTTATTGCTGGCAGAATGAAGCTTGGAATTCCTGAAAATGGAGATTTAAGAGGGAAGTTATTTGTTTCATCTGGTTTGGGTGGAATGAGTGGAGCACAACCAAAAGCTGTAGAAATTGCTAATGGTGTTGGAATCTTTGCGGAGGTGGATCTATCCAGAATCGAAACACGTCATGAACAAGGCTGGGTAGGGAAGATTGTAAAAACTCCTGAAGAAACATTTAAAATGGCGACTGAATATATAAATAATAGGCAAAGTGTTTCCATTGCGTATCATGGGAATATTGTAGATCTATTAGAATATGCTGTGAAAGAAAATATTCACATTGATCTTCTTTCCGATCAGACATCTTGTCACGCAGCCTATGAAGGTGGTTATTGTCCACAGGGATTGACCTTTGAAGAGCGTACAAAAATGCTTTCAGCAGATAGAAATAATTTTATTCAACTAGTTAATGAATCGCTTATGAAGCATTATGAGTATGTAAAAATACTGTCTCAGCGTGGAACATATTTCTTTGATTATGGAAATAGTTTCATGAAAGCTGTTTATGATGCAGGTGTGAAGGAAATAGCCAAAAATGGTGAAAATACATTTGATGGATTTATCTTTCCAAGCTATGTAGAAGATATTTTAGGACCCGAACTTTTTGATTTTGGTTACGGTCCATTCCGCTGGGTTTGCCTATCAGGAAAAGAAGAGGATCTTATAAGTACAGATAATGCTGCGGCAGAAATAATAAAAAATCTTCGCGAAGAACCAAGATATCAAGATATGGATAATTATGTTTGGGTTCGTGATGCCATGAAAAATAAATTAGTTGTTGGAACACAAGCTCGAATACTTTATCAAGATGCACCTGGCAGACTTGCAATAGCGCTAAAATTTAACGAAATGGTTCGCACAGGTGTGATTGGACCAATTATGCTTGGAAGAGATCATCACGATACAGGTGGAACAGATTCACCATACAGAGAAACATCTAATATTAAAGACGGCTCTAACATAATGGCAGAAATGAGTACTGAATGTTATGCTGGAAATGCTGCACGCGGAATGAGCATGGTTACTTTGCATAATGGTGGTGGTGTTGGAATCGGAAAAGTTTCGAACAGTGGATTTGGAATGGTGTTAGATGGAAGCGAAAGAGTAGATTTTATTCTCGAGCAAGCTTTCCCATGGGATGTGATGTGCGGTGTGGCTCGGCGTGCATGGGCAAGAAATGAGAATTCAATAGAAACGGCTATTGAACACAACAAGACCTTCAAAAATACGGATCACATAACACTTCCATTTGTTCCTGAAACAAACCTAATTGAGAAACTAGTTGCAGAAAAAATAAAAAAATGATTTCCAAAAGAAAAATGATGTTGACAGGTTAGCCTGAATAACTTTTTTGTCTCCGTGTGATTAGAAATTCTAATACGTAGAAAATTTATCCCATAGTTTTATGGAATTAATTGTGTAGTATTAAAATGATTTCACTTGGGATAAATCCCGCAAAATTAGTAGGAGAAAGAAAAATGAAAAACGGCACAGTAAAATGGTTTAACGAGAAAAAAGGTTTTGGTTTTTTATCATGTGAAGATGGTAACGATTATTTTTGTCATCATTCAAACATTAGTGGTGATGGATTCAAAACTCTTAACGAAGGCGAAAAAGTAACTTTTGACGTTGAAGAAAGCGATAAAGGTCCAAGAGCCATAAACGTTACACGAGCTTAAATCTAAAAAAATTAAAAAAAGCTCGATCAATTGATCGAGCTTTTTTTTGTCCAAAAATATTAACTTAACCCTAGTTTATAATTAAATCCATAACCTGGTTGTTCTGCTTCAGAATATTTATACTTTTTTTGTAATCGATTAAACGTATTTTGTGATGGCTTAACATGAGATAGGTCAATAAGAAAACGACGAAATCCCTGTTTATGAATATCATCTTTATATTGAAGAAGTGACACAGGCAATTCTGG
>JABIME010000116.1 GCA_018654125.1 Candidatus Cloacimonadota bacterium | reverse complement strand
TCTAGATTATGTAAGAATTTGCAAATCTGGCTTTGAATATTCAGCTAAATTTGACAAGATCGTAAAATATTTTCGTAGAATTCCACCCAGAGGATGATTATTGGAGGATCATTGAGAAAATCAATTTTATTTATTTTATTAGCTTTAGTTAGTTTTGCATTTGCAGATATTACAGTTGAATATAAATCTTCTTTAGCATCGGAAGTTATTAAAACTATCAAGATAGAAAGTGTAGATTATTTCAATGTTTTCGAACTAAATAAAACTTTCAAGGCCAATATCTCTGATGATCTTTTGGATCAAAGAATAAATGTGAATATTTACGGAGAACAACTGATATTTTTAATGGATTCGTCATTGTTGCAATATGGTTCAGATTACTTTAATATGACGCATAACATAATTCAACAAGACGGGAAATATTTATTACCTGTAGAGTTTCTTACAAAGATATTACCGCATATCTTTAGTAGTAAAATATCTTGGAAAGATAGTAAGCTTATAGCTCAAACTCCAATTGATAATTCAATTAGTCGAATTGTGTTGGACCCTGGGCATGGCGGGAAAGATCCTGGAGCTGTAGGATATTCCAAGAAAAATTTTGAGAAAGAAGTTGTTTTGGAACTTGCTTTAAAATTAAAGAAAAAATTAGAACAACAATTAGACGTGGTTGTTCTTTTATCACGAGACAAAGATGAATTTGTATCACTGCAGCAACGCACAAAATTTGCCAATGAAAATAGTGCTGATCTGTTTATTTCACTTCATTGTAATGCGCATAGAAATTCTAAGGTCGATGGTATTGAAGTTTACTATTTATCTACAGCTAAAACAGATGAAGCCAGGGCTGTGGAGGCTATGGAAAATCAGGTTGTTTATGAGTATGAAGGTGGAAAAGAAGCTGTAAAAAAATATGATGATCTTGCCTTCATTTTAGCTGATATGGCGCAGAGTGAGCATTTAGAAGAGAGCTATAATTTGGGCGCTAATGTTCAAACAGCACTTGTTAGTGCAACAAAAGCGTATGACCGTGGTGTGAAGCAGGCAAATTTTTATGTATTACGCGGTGCTTTTATGCCTGCTGTACTTCTTGAATTTGGTTTCTTATCTAACAAAGAAGAAGAGAAGAAATTGATAACTAGTTCATATCAAGATAAACTAATTGACTCAGTGTTTATTGGCATTAGAGATTTCAAAATGAAATACGATCAGATGCAGTAAACAATTCTGAATAAAAAATAATTATAAATATTTTGACAGAAAATACCGCTAACTTTTTCTGACTCCGAAAATTATAAAGATGGAGGAATAAATGCCAAATCATGTGTCTTGCGAAAAAAGACTAAGACAAGAGAAGAAGCGTTCAGCTGGTAATCACTATGTGAAGATGACTATTAACACACTATCCAAGAAAATGAAAAGTGATATTTCTATTGAAGAGAAGGAAAAACTCATCGCAGAAGTATATTCACAATTGGATAAAGCTGCAAAAAATCATGTCATTCACAAAAGAACAGCTTCTAGAAGAAAGGCTAGAATCTCTGCATATTTTAATGCTGAGAAAGCTGGATTAAAAGAAAAAAAATAATTAATAATATATAAAACTGGCAGACATATTTTGTGTCTGCCTTTTTTATTATCAGCCAAAATATTAATTTGAGGAATTTAATGGATACAAACCTGCTTATTTATATTTCAATTGCATTTGCTATAGTTATAATTGCATTAATTGTAATAGTAATAAAGAAGAAAAAACGTTCAATTGTAGAGATTAAAGCAAAACCTGAGAGCTTAAAAGATAAGCTTGCTAAAACAAAAAATGGCCTACTTGGTAAACTTGCAGAAATAGTTAAATTACGTGGCAAAGTTGATGATGAATTGATGGATGACCTAGAAGAGATGTTGCTTCAGGCCGATGTTGGTGTGCAAACAAGCGGTGAGATAATTGATAGCTTAAAAGAAGAAATAAGGCTAAACAAAATAACCTCTTTGGAAGAAGTTCAAAAACACATAGAAGAGATAATTCGCGAATCACTCCTGAAAGACTATGGTAGAAAAACAGATCATCTGCAATATGAAAATATTAAGCCATTTGTGGTTCTTTTTACTGGTGTAAATGGAGTTGGAAAAACCACAACTATTGCAAAACTATCAAGGCGATTTTCAGAAAGTGGTAAGAGCGTTCTTATGGTTGCCGCCGATACGTTCCGAGCTGCTGCGATCGATCAACTAGCAATTTGGGCAGAAAGAACAGGTGCAGACATCATGAAACAGCAGGAAGGGAGTGATCCATCTTCTGTTGTATACGATGGTATGATGAAAGCTGTTAATAAAAAATATGATGTTGTTCTTATAGATACAGCCGGAAGACAGCACACAAAAGTTAACTTAATGAATGAGCTATCCAAAATAAAACGAACCATAAAAAAAATTATCCCGGATGCTCCGCATGAAACATTATTGGTGGTGGATGCAACGACGGGTCAGAATGCAATAACACAAGCAGAATTATTTAACAAAGCAACCGATCTTTCTGGGTTAGTATTAACAAAACTAGATGGAACCGCTAAAGGCGGGATCGTAATTGGAATCAAACATCAGCTTGATATCCCAGTTAAGCTTATTGGAGTGGGAGAGACCTACAACGATCTTCGTGATTTTGATGTTAACGAATTTGTAGAAGCAATATTTGAATAGATTGGTACATGTCTTCGTCATTTACTGAATAACAGTCGGATGATTAAGGATAATCGTCCCTACTTCACAAAACTATAAAGTAATTTTATTTCATCTGCCCAGATTTCTGAATTGGGTGTTTCTAAAATTAATGGAATATCATCAAATCTGCTGTCGCTCATTAATAATCTAAAGGCATCTATTCCGATAAATCCTTTACCAATACTTTCATGTCT
>JABIME010000115.1 GCA_018654125.1 Candidatus Cloacimonadota bacterium | reverse complement strand
CCCATTATCACACCGATTGCTTGAGTAAGATTGAGCAAACTGGCATTTACGAAGCTTACAACCATCACAGTCGTAGCTGAAGAGGATTGAACCAAGGCTGTAATAAAAAAACCGGTGAAAACAGCAGCAACGCGATTTGCTGTCATGTAGTTTAATATTGATTGTAATCTTTTACCTGCAACTTTTTGAATTCCTTCACTCATTACACGCATACCAAAAAGGAATACACCTAGAGCTCCTAATAATTTAAATATTGTTGGGATCATATATTCTCCTATTATCTATCTTAATAAATGTGACGTAAAGCCTGAGCAATATTCAAAGAATTATCTCCAATATGCTCGAAATTCTTCAATAAGTCTAAATACAATAATTCAGAATTTACATCTGCTCCATCCTGTAAACGCTGCTGAGAAGCTTTTTTAAGTTTATCCCGATAATCATTGATCTTGTTTTCAAAATCAAAAGCTTTTTGTATGTCATTATTATCAAGATGCTCGTTGATATTATCTTTGAAAAAAGTGATAAAATTTAAGATTACTTCAGCATAATCTGTAATCTCTGATGTTGCATTATCATGTAAATCGATCTTCCCATTGTATTTTTTTTGTGTTAGCCAGATCAATTTAAAACAGCTGTCACTGATATTCTCGATCTCATGTACAATTCTTAACATGGAATTCACGTTGTTACGAGTAGTTTCATTTAATTCTTCTTTAGTACATTCAACCAGGTATTGAGAAATTTCTGATTGCATCTGATCTGCCAGCTCTTCTTGGGATTTTACTTCTTTTACATAGCTGGTCATATTTTTTCCTGGATTCAGAAAAACTTTCATAAATGTATTAAACATCTCTTCAGCAACATCCGACATTTTTCTAATTTCATTTTTTGCATTTAAAATATTTAGTTGAGCAGTATCCTGCAATCCAGTAGATATATATTTCAGTTTATATTCAGCTTGTTTATCAGATTCCTTTTCAGGAATCATCTTTCTAATAATTACTGCAAATTTATTTACAAACCAGATAAATAAGATTGTATTCGTAAAGTTAAATACAGTATGAAATAGAGATAGATTAAGGGGTAGGTTTTCTTGTAAACTTGCATCCCAAGGAGCGATGTACATGATAAATGAGATAAAATATTTGAAAATAAATGCCATCCACACAACACCCAGTATGTTGAACAAAAAGTGTGCTCTGGCTGCCCTACGAGCATTCACGTTTGTACCAATAGAGACCAAGAATGCTTTTACTGTTGTTCCGATGTTCTCACCCAGTACTATTGCTGCAGCTGGTTCAAATCCGATATATCCTTTATAAGCCATAGTTACAGTAATTGCCATTGCAGCACTGGAAGATTCTAGAACGATGGTTAGAAGTGTTCCCACGATCACAAAGATCACAAAGGTGAGAAATCCTTTATCGGAATAGTGCTGTAGGAAAGCTAATGCCTCTCCATTTATGTCTGGGACCGAATTCTTTAGGAAGGCCAGGCCCATAAATAGCAGACCAAATCCTACTAGAATCTCACCAAAATCTTTGCGATTTTGCTTCTTGGAGAAGAAAAGTGGAAATCCAATGCCAATTATGGGTAATGCAATAGATGTGATATTGAATTTAAAGCCAAAGAAAGAGACTATCCAAGTTGTAACCGTGGTTCCAATGTTTGCGCCCATGATTACTCCAATGGCTTGAGTCAGATTTAATAAACTTGCATTTACAAAACTTATCACCATTACAGTTGTGGCTGATGATGATTGAATTATTCCTGTGATAACAAAACCTGTGATAACAGCAACAACTCGATTTGTTGTCATATAATTCAGAATATTCTGCAATTTTTCACCAGCTACTTTCTGCACTCCATCACTCATCACACGCATACCATAAAGAAACATACCGAGTGAGCCAAGAAGTTTGAAAATTACAATAATAACGTCCATTTATTCTAATTCCTCTATTTCTTCTGTAATTTTGCCCAAACATCTCTTAAAGTAACAGTTCTATTGAAAACAGGTTTTTGAGGAATTGAATCGTTATCGACACAGAAATATCCCAAACGTTCAAATTGGCATCGGAAACCTGGCTCTGCTCCAGCTAAATGAGCTTCCAATTTACAATTTTGCAGTATTTTTAATGCATCTGGGTTGATGAAATCTTTAAATGTTTTTCCCTCTTCCAGATTATTTGTATCGGGTACAGTTACCAATCTATCGTACAATCTTACTTCTGCATCTATGGCATGGGCTGCAGAGATCCAATGTAAAGTTGCTTTCACTTTACGTCCATCAGGAGATTTCCCACCCTTTGAAGCAGGATCATAAGTACATTGCAGTTCTATTATATCACCATTTTCATCTTTAATAACTTCATTGCAGGTAATAAAATATGCATAACGGAAACGAACTTCGCGTCCGGGAGCAAGTCGGAAGAATTTTTTTGGAGGGTCTTCCATAAAATCTTCACGCTCGATATAGAGTACTTTTGAGAATGGAACTTTTCGGGTTCCTGCATCTGGATCTTCAGGATTATTTACTGCATCTATCTCTTCAACCTGATCTACTGGATAATTTGTAATAACTACTTTTAAAGGATTCAGCACAGACATTACACGTGGGGCTTCTTTATTTAGCACTTCACGTATAGAGTGTTCTAACAATGCATAATCAACCACACTATGAGCTTTTGCAACTCCAACTTTATGGATGAAATTCTGAATCGCTTCCGGTGTAAAACCTCTACGTCGCAAACCCGATAATGTCGGCATTCGAGGATCATCCCAACCGGAAACAAGATTCTCTTCCACAAGTTCTAATAATTTTCGTTTACTCATCACTGTATAATTCAAGTTCAATCTTGCAAATTCGATCTGCTGAGGTTTATGAACTCCAAGTTCAAGAAGAAACCAATCGTAAAGTGGTCGATGTGCCTGAAACTCTAATGAACAAAGTGAATGAGTAATGCCTTCGAGTGAATCTTCTAAACCGTGTGCCCAATCATACATTGGGTATATGCACCACTTGACTCCGGTTCGGTGATGAGCAACATGGCGGATGCGGTACATCAGCGGATCTCGCATTAGCATATTTGGGGATTCCATATCAATTTTTGCTCGTAACACATGAGAACCATCTTCAAATTCACCACTCTTCATTCTTGCAAAAAGATCGAGATTTTCTTCTATTGTTCTTTCTCGGAAAGGACTGTTCATACCTGGTGATGTTACTGTTCCACGATTTGTACGGATATCTTCGGCTGTTTGGCTATCAACAAATGCTCTCTCGGCTTTTATTAACTGCACTGCGAATTCATACATCTTATCAAAATAATCTGAAGCGTAAAAAAGGCGATTTTCCCAATCCGCTCCTAACCACTTAATGTCATTAATTATTGCATTCACATATTCTTCATCTTCTTTTATGGGATTTGTATCATCAAAGCGCAGATTGAATTTCCCATCATAATCTTGTGCGATACTATAATTTACCAAAATTGCTTTGGCATGACCAATATGTAAATGTCCATTAGGCTCAGGTGGGAATCTTGTATGAACTTGGTTGTTGTTTTTTCCTTCTAGAAGGTCTTTATCAATTATATCTCGAATAAAATTACTTTTTGATCTTTCATTATTTTCCATTATTTCTCCATTACAAACTTTTGATGTTGTTAACATGATCAACGAGATTATGTGTATTTATCATCTTGTTAATCTAGTCACTCTTTTACTCACAAAAAATATCTGCGAATCTGTTATATATCTCAATGATAACTAATTGTGGATTCACATGACCATTGAGTCTTAGTAGCATTTCTTCCATAAAATTTATTAATTCAGGCGCATATTCTTCAACTTCTTGGTTTCTTTCATATAAAGCTTCCAAAATCTCTGTTTTATCTAGATTTGTTATCTCAGATTGTTGATGCTTGAAATAAGCTAGATCACTTAGCCAGATAATTAGCTGAGAGATCATTTCCTGCAATTTTGTAAGATTTTTAGAAGTTCTAAATTGATTTGATAACTCAATAAATTTGAGATCATTACTATTTAGTACAAAATCAAGAAACTGTAATGTCTGTTCTCTGATCTCAATTTTTCCACTCTCCATTAATCGTAATGCTTTCTCCATATTTCCATTCGAAACTCTAGCTAGCATTTTTGCATCAAATATCTCCAGAGTTTCAAAA
Source organism: Candidatus Cloacimonadota bacterium (assembly GCA_018654125.1). The sequence continues at coordinate 1,786 of JABIME010000115.1, read as the reverse complement.
CTCAATAATTTTTCTTCTATTCTATTTCTGGTAATCGGATAAAATGGAAGTTGCTGACAACGAGATATAATTGTTGGTAACAGCGAGTTAGGTCTTGAAGTTGTAAGTATTATTATTGTATCTTCGGGTGGTTCTTCTAGAGTTTTTAGAAAAGCATTGGCAGCTTGAACATTCATAGTGTCTGCATGTTCGATAATACATATTTTATAATTCCCTTCGTTGGGAGAAAGCTGAATTCGATGTTCTAACATGCGTATGCTTGCAATTCGAATTCCAATATTCTTACTAAAAAAATATTCTTTCCAGGGAGATAATATTTTATTCTCGATATATGCTTTATATTCATTCAGGATTTTTTCGACCTTTATTTCTCCTTCAATAGAGATATCTGGTTTTTTGTTTTCTTTTGGAAATGGGAATACATAAATTAGGTCGGGATGTGAGAAAGATAGGAATTTTTTACACGATGGGCATACACCGCAAGGACGCTTTTCTAATACAGAATGACAGTTTATAGCCATTCCCAGACACAAAGCAGTTGTGAATTTTCCAACCCCTTCTGGACCATAGAACAGATAGCTATTTGCTACTTTATTCTGCTTTAAAGCTCTCTTTAAAACCTCTATTGCTTTATCTTGTCCTTTAATTTTATTGAACATAAATTCCTAAAGTTATGCCTTAAACTTTTTTATGTAAACACTTTCAAATTCCGATGCCAGAATATCCATGTATATTTCATCATGTTTGTCACCAGCAAAGATTATAGCTTCTCTTCTTCTTCCAATCTCTTTAAAACCAACTTTTTTGTAGGCATTTAATGCACGCTTATTATATCCGAAAACTTCCAACATTATGTTGTTTAAGTTCAAAATATTGAAACCATAGTCAACAATAAGCGACAGAGCCTGAGAACCAAATCCCTTACTCCAATAATTTTTATCACCAATAAATATGCCAACTTCGGCTTTCCTATTACGTTGGTTAATGTTGAAAATACTGCAATTCCCAATTAATTTATCATTAGCTGCATCGATGATTGCAAAGATCTGAGCTCCGTTTTTTATCATATTCTGCAAAATTATTCTTTCTTTTTCTAAACTTAATTGCTGATTAAAAATGAGTAGATTAGAAGAAACTTCAAGATCATTCAACCAAATACAATATTGATCTGCATCTTCAATATTAATCGGAGATAGATAACATTTTTCGCCAACAAGCTTTTTATAGTATTTCATAACACCTCACTTGAGTGCATTCTTGAACCTGTTTATAACTTTTTCTTTCTCTAAAATATCCATAATTGTAGGAAGCTCCGGTCCATGCTGGCTACCGTAAAGTGCAAGCCTTAACGGAGGATAAAGGTTTTTACCTTTTATTCCAAGTTCTTGTGCAGATCGCTTTAGTAAATCACTAATTAGTTCTTCATTAATTTCTGATGTATTATCTAAACTATCGATCCAGAATTTGAAAAGAGTTTGTGAACTTTCTGTTTCTAAAATTGCTTTATCTTCAACAGAAAAAATCAGTTCACTAAAGAATGGTTTAGCAAATTCAGTTACTTCATCTAGTTTATGAATTCGACTTCTGGCAATATCCACAAGTTCTAGATAATGTTTTTCGTTTGGAATATGATATCTAGCTTTTTCAAAAAAAGTTTTTGCATATTCACCAATTATATTGAGGTCTGTATTTCGAAGGTACTGACCATTCATCCAATTAAGTTTTTCTACATCAAAAACAGATCCGGATTTGTTTATACGTTTAAGTGAAAATGCCTTTTCTAATT
>JABIME010000114.1 GCA_018654125.1 Candidatus Cloacimonadota bacterium | reverse complement strand
CATTAGAAAATGAACCGGATGTAAGAAGCAGTTTAAAAGCCGGTTGTGACATTGTTTCTTTTAGTGGGGATAAATTACTTGGAGGTCCGCAAGCTGGAATTATTGCGGGGAATGCCGAACTTGTGCAGAAGATTGCAAAATCTCCAATGATGAGAGCTCTACGAGTTGGAAAGATGACGATTGCAGCGCTTTCTGCTGTAATGCGCTATTATTTAAATGATGATGATCTACTTACAAAAGTGCCTATCTTTGAGATGCTGAATCGAAAGAAAGAAGATTTACAGAAATTTGCTGAAAAATTAGTTACTGAACTGGAAATTTGTAATATTAAATCTAAAATTATTAGAAGTGAAGCTCAATGTGGTGGTGGAACTCTCCCACAATTAAGGATAGATAGTTTAGCTGTAAAAATTGTACATAATGGGAATAGAAATTTTGCAAAAAAACTTCACAAAAAATTGCTTGAGTTAGATAAACCAATATTAGGGGTCTTACGAGAAGGTGATCTGCTTTTTGATGTATTAACTATTAAAGAACATGAAATAAAATATATAGCAGAAAGTTTGAAATTAATAATGGAACAAAATAAGTAGAACTTGCATAAGCAAGTTCTACTAAACTAAATAAAATTATATTATTGTAAAAAATTTAACCAGTTCTCAAATCCTTCACCTGTTTTGGCAGACAATTCTATAACCTTCATTTTAGGATTAACTTTTATTACATTTTCCCTAATATCACTTATGCTAATATCAAGGTAGGGAAGAAGATCAATTTTGGAAATAATACACAAAGATGAAGTTTGAAAAGCAAGAGGGTATTTAAGGGGTTTATCTTCACCTTCTGTAACACTAAGAACCACAGCATTTGTATGAGCACCAACATCAAATTCTGCTGGACATACTAGATTCCCAATATTTTCTACAAAGATTGTTTTAATACTGCTCAAATCCATTTCATCAATTGCAGAACGAATCCAAGCTGATTCTAGATGACAATCACCACCAAAAGCACCTGTATTAATTTGGAATGTTTGAATTCCGGCTTTGGCTACTCTCTCTGCATCAAGTGTTGTTTGAATATCACCTTCGATAACGCAAATCTTATTACCTAACTCTTGAGCGGTTCGCTCCATAATTGTTGTTTTCCCTGATCCGGGTGAACTCATTAAATTAATAAAATTTATCTCCTTACTTTTAAGGTCTGCGCGCAACTCTTCAGCGATCTTATCATTCGCACTCAAGATCTTTTTCATTACTTTTACTTCTGTTTTGTCCATTTTATCTCTCCATAGTATATTAATTATTTATATAAATTTTAGTTTACAATCCTAAAAACTGAATTCCTAAACCACTGAACATTATTATAAATCCAGCAATTGCATGAGAAAATCTTTCCATTTTCTTCATTGGAACAAACTTATATCCTAAAGATGCAACATAAACCACCGTCATCATTGTTGCAATAGTCACAGTAGCAAATATCAAAGTTATCATAACTAAACCTGCAATACTGTTTTTTGCACTAGGATACATAAGTATCGGAATCAATGGTTCACAGGGACCAAGTACAAAAATCGTAAACAGAACCCAAGGGGTCACATTTTTTTTGCTATGAACGTGAGAGTGTTCCTGCGTGTGGGAATGAACATGTTCATGTTTTGATCCATCTTCGTGAATGTGTAGATGTGTGTGCGGTTTGTTCCTAATAGCCTGACGAACTCCCCAAATAAGATATACAAAACCAAATACAATGAATGCCCAAGCGGCAAGATTTCCCCTGAAAGCTTCGAACATTTCAATTTTGGAAATTGCAATTCCTACAGAAACTCCGATTATACCTAGAATTATTGAACTTGCAACATGCCCTAAGCCACAAAGAAATGTTATTAACATAGTTTTTCTCATTTTCCAGTTTCGTGCTTTAGACATCATGATAAATGGCAGATAATGATCCGGGCCAAATAGTGTATGAAAGAAACCAATTGATGCAGCTGTGATCGCTAAGATCGTAATTTCACTATTCATTTTTTAAATTTCTCCGGTTGTTGCTAAATTAAGGTTGGAATGTTTCACACCTTTTGCAGCTTTTATTTTTGTACACAGATTCTTTAGCTCTTTTGGCTTTCCCTTAACAACTACGATCTCAAAGCAATAATCGTGATCTAAATGTATATGCTGAGAAGAAATTATGAGTTCATGATGATCATGTTGGATATTGGTAAGATTGTTAACAAGATCACGTTTGTGATGGTCAAAAACAATTGTGATGACACCAGTAATTATTTTATCTTCCTGCCATTCTTGTTTGATCAATTCCTCACGAATGAGATCGGTAATAGCATTAGAACGATTTGTATAATTCTCTAACTTTATTTTTGCATCATATTTTTCTAGGAGTTCCTTTTCTATAGAAACTCCAAATCTAATAAGATCAGACATAAATCCTCCGTGTTACGAATGGTCAGAAATGTAACACGGAAAATTATGTCAAATTAAAATTGTTAAAATATTTTCTTATAAATATGACAATATGGATTGCCACCGGTCTTGTTATAATAATCTTGATGATATTCTTCTGATATCCAGAATTTTGTAGCTTTAATCAAAGCTGTGGCAACTTCATAATTCTTGTTCATCAATATTTTAATTACTTTTCTAGCTATTTCTTTTTGCTCATCATCTATATAGAAGATTGCTGAGCGATACTGCTCTCCAATATCCGGTCCCTGCCTATCTAATTGAGTGAAATCATGAATTTCAAAAAAGAGTTTAACCAATTCTTCATAAGAAACTTTTTCTGGATCAAAAGTGATTTTAATTGCTTCTGCATGCCCAGTAGTTCCTGAACAAACTTCTTTATAGGAAGGTTTTAGTTTATTTCCACCGATATATCCAACAGAAATATCTGTAACACCTTCAACTTTCTTAAAAAGATATTCTACACCCCAAAAGCAGCCACCAGCAAATATTGCAGTTTCTAATTTTGGGGTTTCAGTATTTATAATCATAGAAAAATGTACATTTTCTATAAAATTACTTCAGCAAGAGCATCTTTTTGGTTTGTGAAAATTTACCAGAAGAAATTTTATAGTAATAAATTCCACTTGAAACTGGTTTGCTTGTTTGATCTTTTCCATACCAAATAACTGAGTGCTGTTCTGTTCCTTCGACTCCGCTCAGGATGACAGTGAAACTTTTAATTTTTTGCCCTTTTAAATTAAATATCTCAATTTCTGCATTCTTAGAGTTGCTCCCGTTAATTGTAAATGAAATATTGGTAGAAGGATTGAATGGATTTGGATAGTTTGTAATAGAATTTTGTGTAAATACGCTAACTTCTTCATCTTCCGAACTAACAGTATTTGTTGCTTCAAAACTAAATGTAACTTGAGAATACGAAGTAAATGTATCTGTTACGATCATTAATACTTTATCATATTCAATTCCAGAATTATGTAGTGTGATATTTCCGCTCATTAAAGCATCTAACTCCATTTCAACAACATCAACAGGTTCATTATTAAAGAATTTAACAAATTGAACATTGAAATTTGAACTTTCATCATCTCCATCAAAATCAACAGAAAGATCTAAATCAGTATTTTCAAATAAAATGTAATTCACACTCCAATGATTCATTGAGTTATTATCGGAAGTAACAGGATAACTTGAATGTTCTGCTGTATTAGTTAGAGAAAATTGACCAGTTCCAATAGGATTGTCAGAATAGCTGTATAATCCATCCATGAACACTGGATCATTTATATGATTTGCAATTACCCAATTATTAAAAACATCTACTGAAGAAATATCAGCTCCCCAGCCGGTTGATAAAAGAGCAGCATCCAAACCAGCCGTACTGTTTTCGGTTGCATGAACCAGATTGTAGATGATATTTTCTTCATCAATTACATAATGTTCATAGAGATAGTGCATGAATAAATAGGCTTGAGGATAATCAGCACCAGCATTCCACTGCAATAAATTATTATCTGGATTTTGAGTAAAAAGCATCATCCAGTACGGACTTATCCACCCATTTACCCATTGAGCAAAACCAGCTAATCCTTCATTAACCCAAGTTGATTCGTTACTATCATGGTTGCAGTGAATAAGATGTTGAAATTCATGAGCTAAAGTTGCATAACAATAACTACTATTTATTCCTGAACCATGTGGGTTATCATCAATATACAAAAGTTCCATGCTATTACTGTAAGGTCCACCCAGAAGATCGGAAGGAGAAAAATAACCATTAATATCTTCATCATCAATATTGTAGATCAAAATATTTGTTTTACCATTTCCATCAATATCAGAAGTAAGGCCAAACATCTCTGTATCCAATTCATAAACACCAATTGTTGGATCTGTAGCAGTTGAATCCTCGAAGGCAGTTCTTAAGTATTCCACATCGGTTGGAGTTATCGTAACATTCCAAATGTCGTCATGCACATAGATATTACACAATGTTGAATTTATCTGTCTGGTTGCAGTTATTTGAGTATGAGAATTATTAAGGAAATTATAGATCCATAAATCTATAGTTTCATCAGTATCTCTACTTTGAGGAGTTGCAGGATCTTGTTCATTATTGGAACTTAATGCATTCAATTGCTGCATTCTTGTCATGACTCTTTGCGCATCTTCAACATCACCTAATAATTCTTCTGGTTGCTGAATAGCTGACAGTAACATACTTATAAATACTAGTCCGAAAATTAATAACTTCTTGTTCATTCTCCCTCCAAATCTAATAATTTTTTATTCTTTCATACCTTCAATTGTTTCAATATAAAGTTCTTTACCTGAGATCAATTCAGTATTAAAAGAGTCGCATTTTGGACACATAAAAATAGGTTCATCAATTGTGAATTCATGCTGGCAATCTTCACATTTGACACTGACATTTTTTTCAGTCATAAAAAGTGAAGCATTTTCAAATCCTTCATATTCTTCTTTCATATATTGGAAGTTAGTAATCATTACTTCCTCAATAATCTGATGGAATTTCCCAACAACTATTTTAACTTCATTTATTTCTTTG
>JABIME010000113.1 GCA_018654125.1 Candidatus Cloacimonadota bacterium | reverse complement strand
TACATATTCCACCTGAAAAAGCGGATGAACAAATTGAACTGAGAATAGCTAACGGCGAAAGTCTGCTAAAGCATAAGGTCAAAGATATACAGCAGTGGAAGAGTGAAGAGAAAAAATTCAAAGTATGGAATAGTGAGAATTTCGAGCTGTTAAAGTCCATCTTCAAGAACAACAGGGTAGCCAAAGATTATTCATCTTCCGGATGGTCTATTGAAAGAATACTTATATCAGATCTTAAACTCTCTGAAAAAACAGCAAAACTTAACCTAGATATACAAAATAAACTTGATAAATTATATTCAATAAAATTAAGTTTGGGAATATTCAAGATCCATGATGATACAGGCAAAAGAGACAATAGCAAGAAGCTCTTCTTTATTCATGGGACCAACTGTTCTACAAAAACAATGGTAATAAAGTTCATAAAAGATTTAGGTCTCGAGCCCATAGTATTGCAGGATTTCATCGCAGGCGGCAACACTTTGATAGATGAAATATTAACCAGATCTGAAGTGAAATTTGCCATTGGATTGCTCACGCCGGATAATGTTGGTGGCATCCAGCCAGATAAACTAAGTTTTCGTGCTGACCAAAATGTGATTTTAGAATTAGGGGTATTTGTAGGATTACTTAGCAGAAAAAAAGTATGCTGTTTATATAAAGGAAATCTTCAATTACCAGAAGATTATCATGGATTTGAGTATCTTAAAATTGATAGATCTGGGAATTGGCGGGATCAAACAATTAAAGAGCTCAAAAACGCAGGATTTGACATTTAAAGAATAACTATGAATTTTGACAAAAAAAAGAAGGAGAAAAAATGAAAAAGATAATAATACTTATAGCCCTTCTTACATTCGCATTACTATTAACAGCCGAAGAGAACTTACGCCATGGTCTCGGATTCACAGGTGGAATGATCTCTGGCAGTGGTTTCTCTTACCGTCAAATGAACGAGATCTATGGTTTCCAGTTCGCTTTTGGTGCAATTACAATTGGTGATAATGATGATATTGATTTTGAAGATGAATATGATGATTATTGGTGGCATGATACAGGTTCAAACCATATAATGGAAGATGAAGGAATCTTCTATCATACAAATTTCGGAGCTTCTTATTACAAATTTTTGCATAAAGGGAAAAAATCTACATTCTACTTCTTAGTCGGAGCAGCAACTTATATGAATTTTGGGAAAGTAGAAGAGCAAGTGTATCAATATAATGACGATGATGAAATTTGGGAACCTCTTGGTGAGCCAACAGAGGAAAACGAAGTTAATATTCGTGCAAATGTTGGCTTTGGTATTGGTATAGATTACAAACTCACAGATAATATCCACCTGAATCTAGACTGGCCTCTTGTTTTTTCTAAGAGTGATGAAAATCTTGATATCATCATGTATGTACCACAAGCTGGTATTCACTACTATTTTAAATAATTAGAGCAAGATGCGAGCAATAATAATTGTAATAGACAGCTTTGGAATTGGCGCTCTTGAAGATGCTGAAAATTATGGAGACGAAGGTTCCAATACAACCTTGCATATTTGCGAAACTGTAAATGGAGTAAAATGGCCAAACCTTACAAAGCTGGGCTTGGGAAATGCTTCTTTACTTTTGGGGAATGAACTTCCCGGCTGTGAGGCTACAAATAACCCCTTAGCAAGTTTTGGCGTGATGAATGAAAAATCTCCTGGTAAAGATACAACTACCGGACATTGGGAATTAGCAGGTTTAGAACTAGAATCGGCTTTCACAACTTTCCCACCTGAGTTTCCTTCTTTTCCTAAAAAGTTATTAGATGATTTTACGCATGTTACAGGTAAAGAGATTATTGGAAATATAGCTGCATCTGGAACTGCCATAATCGAAGAGCTTGGTAAGGAACATTTAGATACTGGAAAACTGATAGTATACACTTCTGGTGACTCTGTCTTTCAGGTTGCAGCACATGAAGATATTGTACCATTAAAAGAGCTTTATGAGATTTGCAGCAAAGCAAGAATTCTGTGTGATAAATATTATGTTGGAAGAGTTATCGCCCGTCCATTTGTAGGCTCACCCGATAACTTCACACGAACAAAAGGCAGACATGACTATTCTATTAATTATACTGGTGAAACCATCTTTGATCATCTACAGAAAAACAATGTGAACACAGTTGGAGTTGGAAAAATCGGAGATATTTTTCTGGAAAAAGGAATTAACGATTCCTACCCTGACAAAGGTAATGATGCCTGCATGAAGAGAACGGAAGATCTCCTTAATAAACCAGCAGAAAAAGATGAGTTTATCTTTGTAAATTATGTGGATACAGATATGCTTTATGGTCACCGTAGAAATCCCCAAGGCTATTGTGATGAAGTTGAGAAAATAGACAAACATTTAGGCAGGCTAATTAATATCTTAAGAGAAGATGAGCTTCTAATAATTACAGCAGATCATGGTTGTGATCCAACTTTTAAAGGAACGGACCATACCAGAGAATATGTGCCTCTTCTCAGCTTTCAAAAAGGAGCAAATGGAAAAAATCTTGGAATTCGTAATCAGTTTTCTGATGTTGCGGCATCTATAGCGAAATTCTTAAATGTTCCAACTTACCCTCGTGGAATTTCATTTCTATAATTAATTACTAGAAATAACTCCCCTTTTTGGAAATAGAAGTAAGATATGAGCTAGCAATAATAGATATCATTGCAACAATCAAAATTGTATTCAATTGTTCAGAGAGAAATAATACACCCGTTATTACGCTAACAACTGGTAATAATAATATCAAGTTTGCTGTAGCTTTAATTCCAATATTGTTTATGGCCAATATCCAGAAGTAATATCCAATCAGAGAACTCAATATCGAAAGATAGAACATAGCTGCTACAACTCGAAAATTTACATTTATTAATAGTAGCTCACGATACTCCAATATTAAAAGCGGAATTGTAAAAAAACAACCATAAAAAAAAGTTTTATAAACTATAAAGACCGGTTTGTACTTGCTACTAACTTTACGATACACAAATGAATATAATATCCACATGAATACTGATCCAAAAACAAAAAGATCACCTTTCAAATGTACACTAGAACCAATAATATCTTTGTAAAAAAGAAGTCCAGTCCCAACTAATCCCAAAGGGATTCCAACAAAATTTTGCCATAATATTTTTTTCTTAAAAATTATGGCAGCTGCAACTAAAGTAAAGAGTGGAATTGTAGCTGTAATAAGTGCAGTATTAGAAACTGAAGTATATTTTAGAGCTGTGTTCTCGAAATAAAAAAATAGTGTTGTTCCGCTTAAACCAAGTATCATGAATAAAAATCTATCTTTTCTGTCTACCTTCTGTTTCCTTTTTTCACCAAGAAATAAATACATTATTATCATTGCTATAAAGAATCTGAAAAAAGTGATGTTGTTAGCTGTGAAACCATTATTTAGTAGTATTGTTGTTACAGGAAGTGAAACTCCCCATATAATGATTGTAAATAGTGCTAACAACAAATATTTTATTTTCATTTTACTCCACACAATATTATTTTGAAATTAATTCATATTATCTTGTACATATTTTTTTGTAAGATTGCTGGTCAATTAGAATTTGAATTAGCATCAAAATTCTACATCTTGTTTGACAAAAACTTATGAGATTTCACAGATACTATCATATTAGAAAATGAGGAGCAAAATGAAAATATCTGAACCTACACTATTATTAGACATTCAACAATGTAGACAAAATATTCAGAAGATGATCAAAAAAGCTAAGAAGCATGATCTGATCTTTCGACCTCATTTCAAAACGCATCAATCAATTCAGATCGGTGAGATTTTCAAAGAATTTGATGTGAATAAAATTACTGTTTCTTCTGTTGAGATGGCTGATTATTTTGCAAATGCAGGTTGGAACGACATCACGATTGCTTTCCCATTTAATCTATTGGAGATAAATAAGATTGAAGAATTATCTGATAAAATTAACTTGAATATTCTAGTCTCATCTGAAGAAAGTGCAAAAAAAATAATTGATTCTACAAATATATCGTTGAATTATTTCATCGAAATTGATGCAGGATACCACCGTTCTGGGATTTTAGCTGATGAAATTGCGCAAATCCAAAGAGCCATACATCTTTTATCCCAACATAATTTTAAGGGATTTCTCACACATTCAGGAAACACATATCAAGCACAATCTACTAATGAAATATTATTTATTCATCAGCAAACGACCTTAATAATGAAAGATCTCAAAAGTAGATTTACTACACAATTCCCAAAAATTATAGCTTCGGTTGGCGATACACCATCTTGTTCTCTTGCAGAAAACTTTGAGAATATCGATGAGATCCGCCCAG
>JABIME010000112.1 GCA_018654125.1 Candidatus Cloacimonadota bacterium | reverse complement strand
ATTATTAATAAATCTGCAGCTTGATGATAATCTAGGAAATCACATTGATACAACATATACAGTTACAATTTTAGCTGATGAGTTTGATCCGTACATAAACCCGATCTTCCCAGAACCAAACAGCTTTAATGCAATTATTAGTGATACCTTAAAAGTTGATATTTTAGATAGAGGAATGGGGATTTACAGAAATACCATCGATTTTAAAATTAATGGTAGAAGTGAAAACAATTATCAGTTATTATATAATCCATATAATTTCAATCCAGATTCACTTGGCTACAGGCTTACTTATGCTTTAGGGGAAGAGACATTCTATGAGGGGCAACTGGTTCAGATAAGCATTTATGCTGAGGATATCGCGCAGCCTTCCAATTATTTTTCAGAGGACTTCTCGTTCCATATATTTAGAGATATTACCGAGGAAGTGGAGGTTGTTCCCAATATACTTACTTTGAATAATGACGGTTATAACGATGAATGCAAGATCTGGATTAATACATCAGAAAGTTTAACAAATATTAGTGCACACATTTTTAGCAGGAATGGAAAGAAGATAATCGATCTGACGCCTGAGATGTTTTCTAATGAAATGAAATTTGCTATGTGGCTGGGTAATGATAAAAATGGTAAGACTGTGAAGGCAGGATTGTATATCTATCAAATAGTTATTGATAATAGAACTTTTAAAGGTTCTATTGTGATAGCCAAATAGGGAGAAAATATGAAAGCAATAATGATATTCTTTCTTATTTTATCCTGTACATTGGTTCATGCTTTGTTCTATGAAGAAGCTGGTGTTAGAAATGCAGCTATGGGTGAGGTTGGAATAGCCTCAACTAACGATGCATCTGCAGTTTTCTGGAATCCTGCACTTCTAACCAAACTTACAAGTTTCGAGATAAATTCAGATAATAGAAAGTACTTCTGGGATTTGGCAAATGATGATTTATTCTACAACTTTGCAGCTCTTTCTTTCCCACTTGGAAATATTGGAACCTTCGCCTTCTCTGGAAGCCAATTTGATGCAAATATGTTCCAAGAACGAAGAATTGGATTGCATTACGGTTATTCGCTCTTTGAAAACAGGTTAGCTCTCGGAGCAAGCGTTCACTATTTCAGCGTTGGTTACGGGCATAACGAATATACAATTAATGATCCATTCTTTGCTGATTACGGCTATTCTACCTCAGCTTTTGATGTTGATGTGGGAATTACATACAAATTAAATAGAAGGATCCGGTTAGGACTGGTTTCTAAAAACTTGTTGGAAGCTAATATCGCTTTAGATGATAATAATGATGAAACGCTTTCTAGGGATATCGGTTTTGGAATTGAATACATAATTAATGATAAACTGCTGGCAGCTGCTGATATAAAGCTTATAACAAATAATCCATTACAAAAAAATGAATTTGATTTTGCTACAGGCGTAGAGTATAACTTGAATAAGATCTTTGATATTCGGGGTGGAGTTTGTAAAGATAAAGTAACCAGCGGATTTGGAATCAATATACTTAAGAAAGAGTATGTGAGTAAATTTAGTGATCCGTTTTCTGCTACTGAATTTATTAACATAAAATCTTTCCAGATCGAATTTAATTACTCCTTCCAATATCCATTCTCTGGCATTGAAACACAATATGGGGATCACTATTTTGGGTTGGAAGTAAAATTTAGCAATTCAACTGATGATGTGAAAAAATTCAGTGATTTTGTACCTCCAAAAACGGCATATGTTACAAAAGTTCAAGCAGATAGTTTATCAAATTTAGATGTTCAGGTAGATACACTTGAATATAAGCCTAGAGTTTTAATTGATACAGTTTATGTAGAAACAGAGAAAATAATTCAAGATACAATACTAATATTTACTGGAGTGCCAGATAGCACTTACATACAAAAGGTTCAAGAATTGAATTTACTTCAAGTTAAATATGCACATGCTAAGAACAATAATAGAGCACAGCTTCATCTTCTATCATCGCTTGAACTATTCTATAAAGGACTCTATGATGATGCAATTAAGGAGTGTGAAAGTGCTATTAGTATTGCTCCTGATATTACGCTGTCATATATAAGATTAGGCTCGATATACTTAAAAATGAATGATATTGATAAAGCAAGGTTCTATTGGCGAAAAGCTAAAAAAATGGAACCGAACAATCCTGAAATGGAAAAAATAAATAAATGGTTAGAGTAAAAAATTATATGTTAATTATTAATTAGAGCACGGAGGTTTATTATGAAAAGGATGTTT
>JABIME010000111.1 GCA_018654125.1 Candidatus Cloacimonadota bacterium | reverse complement strand
TCAATCCATGTTTCTCCGAAATCAACTGACTTCGCAACTCTACCATTGTTTCCACAAGCCCAGCCAATACCATCTTCTGCAAAATATATAGCTTGGAATAATCCGGTATTGCTTGAGTATTTTTCTTCCCAGGTTGTTCCACCATCATAAGTTTTTTTAATAAATTCTCCACCGCTTCCACCAGCAATAACTCCTTCATTCGCATCGAAGAAATGAACTCCACCAACTACTCCGCCAAAAGAAGTTACAAAAGACCAAGTTGAGCCGTTAGTTGTTTTGTAAAGTGTATTAGGATTATTCCAATTGGCTCCGCCAACTATAAAAATATTGCTTTCATCTACCACACTCATCCAGCGCAATACGTTCCCAGTACCGGAATTCAATGTTGACCAATTATTTCCACCGTTTGTTGTTTTGAAGATCTTTCCAAGCCAGCCACATGAGTACCCTGTCTGCGTGTTAGCAAATTCAACATCATATAATCCATAAGTAGATGGTTGAGATGAATAAGTCCAGTTTCCACCGGCATTATTGCTTTTAAAAACAGCTCCTGATGCTCCTCCATTTAAACAACCTGCTGCATAAATGTTATCAGAGTTAGTTGAAGTTACAGAAAAAACAAATGCTCCATTTGCTAGGATTGTGGGATTCCAATTAGAGCCTGCATCGATAGTTTTAAGTACAACAGCCCCGGAGCTTGCTCCCCAGCCAACAACATATCCGCTATTATCATCTGTGAAGTGTACACCATAAAGATTGTCGTTAACTCCCGATGTCAGTAGTTCCCATTCTGCATTTAGAAGTGTAAAAGTAGCTATAATAATAAATATGATTATTAGCTTCATCGAATTCTCCTTATTTGCTGTAACGTTCCAAGATAAGATCAGCAAATTTCAAATCATTTTCCAGAGACATAAGCATTCTTTCATAAAGTAGTTTGCCGCCCTCATGAATGCAATCTTTCTGTTCTTCATAATCTACTAAAAGTCTATTGTATTCTTCACTTAAGAAAGTTTTTCGTAAGGAAAAAGCATCATATATTTCAGTATTTTGTAAAAGATGAATTGCTGATACAATGAGGTCAAATCGTTGATCTCGTTCCCTCGCAGTTTGGATAGTTTCCAGCATATCTTGCTTCAATGTGATCTTTCCTGTATCAGTAATGTTGTAGCAGGTTGGAAGTGGACCTTTCCCGATTTTATTGGAATTGACATGAGACTCAAGAAATCCTTTAGAAATAAGTTTATTTAAACCATTATAAACAGAGGTCTTTCCAACACCAGCCCACCGATTATAACCAAGTTCCTTAACCCAATTATTTATCTCATATCCCGTTCGATTTGCACTCTCACATATAAGCTGCATTAACATTAATTCAGCATTAGAGAAATTCATTAATACCTCCTCCTTATATTACGGAGCTGTAATATTCCAATAGTGAACTATTAGTCAAGAAATATTTTGCTTTCAGTGATTGTATTAGAGAAATGCATGTAAAAATAATAATTTGGTATGTTACTTTTCTTTGTAGGATATCTTTTTTATTGACTCACAAAATTAATTATTACATTTAGCAAATTATGAAAAGTTTAAATGTATCTATAGATGTTGGTGGAACGCATACTCGGCTTAAGGCGGAAATGATAGTAGACGGGAATTTAGATTTCTCTTCTATTGAATTCAAACAGAAGATAGGCTCTAAGGAGGAATTGAGAAATTTCATTACTTCTTCCTTGAGTCAAATAAACCTTAAATGTTTGCCAACACATTGCGTAATCGGATTTGCCGGAGCAGTTATAGATCACAAAAAAGTAGCAATAACAAATTGGAAAAATGCGCCGACAATAGTTTTGGAAGATCTCAAAAAATGGGGATTGCCAACAAATAAGACTATCATGGTTAACGATATGGAGCTAGCTGGCTATGGAATTCTAGATATGGAAGAAAAAAATGAGATGAATTCAGATCACTTCGAAATCTTGTATAAACCTGATTTTCCAACCCAAAATAAAATAAACAATAAACTCATTATTGCCCCCGGAACAGGATTTGGAACTGCAAGTATAATTGAGTTTACTGCGTTTTCCGGTGAAAAAGTAAAAAATGTATTATCTTCAGAAATTCAACATATTCAGATTCCGTCATTTGATAAAAGACATGCAGAAATAATCAGTATTATTCTATCAAGAAAAACAGAAAGGAATTTTCTGAACTATGAGGATTTTGTTTCAGGAAAAGGATTATGCGAAACTTATGAAGCAATATTGAAGTTAGAAGGTGTTGATCTGGAAGATAAAAATGCATCTGAAATTGCTGATTCAGCTGTTAATGGAAGCGATAAAGATACTGTGGAAGCACTAAATATTTTCTATAGATGTGTTGGTAGAATTATTCAGGCAATGGCGTTAAATGTACAACCCTATGGTGGAATTTTTCTTTGTGGAGCATCAACAATTAGTAACGCAAAATTTATTCATCAAAGTACCTTGATAGATGAATTTCACAATTGTCTGATAAGACAGCAACTTCTTACCCAATTTCCGGTGTATATAATAACAAAACCAGACATAAATATTGCAGGTGGATTATGGGCTTGCAGGAATATTTTGTAATGCAATACGATAAAGTAAAAGATAAACTTGCAAAAATAATAGATAAATATTCAGTATTTAGAAAGCTATTTTACCTACTTTTAGATATGTTATTGTTACGTCAATGGTATGTAAAAAGAGAGATAAAAAAGTATTTTACAGTTGGGAATTCATTGCGGTTTTATGATGCTGGTGCTGGCTTTGGGCAATATTCCTATTTTATTCTGAAGCATTTCAAAAAAGCAACTATTCATGCAGTTGATCTTAAAACAGATTATATGGATTCATTTGCAAAATATGCAAAAAAAATTGGTTGGAATAGCTTTACTGCTAAACAAGCAGATTTAGTAGGATACACTCCAAAAGAGAGTTTTGATCTGATCATCGCAATTGATATTTTAGAGCATATCGAAGATGATGAACAAGTATTACGGAATTTTAGAGAAGTTCTAGATAAGGGTGGAAAATTAATAATCTCATCTCCCAGCAATTTTGATGAATCTGCCAAATTTACAGAAGAGCACGTACGTCCAGGATACAGTAAAGAAGAGATCTACTCAAAATTAGAGAGAGCAGGTTTTAGCATCAGATCATTTGAATATTCTTATGGAAAATTTGGACAGATCTATTGGAAATTAGCACTAAAATATCCAC
Source organism: Candidatus Cloacimonadota bacterium (assembly GCA_018654125.1). The sequence continues at coordinate 352 of JABIME010000111.1, read as the reverse complement.
TTTCATTAATTTCAAAATCAAAAATATTAGCAATATTATTGCCAATTTATTACATCATCTTCTACCCCATTGCTTTTAGTTTTATGTTACTAGATTATTACAATAAAAATAAGATAGGAACAGGCATTATTGTAGTAGCGGAGTAATTTCATAATTTCACTCAAAGATTATCTATACTAATTTACAATTCCCTTTCCAACTTAAAATTGACAAAGAAAAGAATCTATTTTTTTTTGTTGTAGTTAAAGAATAGATATAAATTAGGAGTTATGATGAAATATAAAATAATATTAATCTTCTTGTTGATGGCTGTGTTATTAGCCGGAAATTCAATTTTCTCATTTGATGGAAT
>JABIME010000009.1 GCA_018654125.1 Candidatus Cloacimonadota bacterium | reverse complement strand
TCAGATGGATATCGTGATAATTCTGCGTCCGATCTATGGTCAGTTTTTACAGGATTCTCTAGAGTGGGAGAGAGATCGATAACTGAATTTAATTTTTATACCGGACATGAACTTACTCATGCAGCATGGGAAGCATCTGGAGATTGGGAACTAGAGGAGAATCACCAACACAACCCTTACACTTACGATAATTATGTTGATGATTTTTCTCAACCTCATTATGAATTGCATCACAATTATTTTATAAATGAAATGTCAGATATGAAGAATTCAATTTTTTACATTCGTGGGAATGGATTTTATGAGCAATATAAAGATGGAAGGAATTTGTGGGAGCATGGATTAGTTGATGAAGAAAGTAGTGAAGAAGCAGATATTATCCGTCAGAAATGGATCACAAAAAATCACTATGGCTGGGTTTCTCAATATAATTTGCGTCATAAAATGGGAACGCTTACACTCGGAACTTATCTCAGTGGTTTCAATAGTGATCATTGGGGAGAAATTAAAGAAGTTATTGGTGCTGATACACTTGGGATAGGTTATGATATTGGGCAGAGATATTATAATTACAAAGGTGAAAAACAATATTCAACTTTCTATATGAATGAAATATTTATGCCGATATCTGATCTCTCGATTATGACAAACCTATATTTCCAAAAAATAAATTATAATTTTGAGCAGCTAGAAGCAGGTAATTTTGATGCAGAATATCTGAATGCTTATGAAGTGGATTACATTTTTCTTAATCCCAGATTTGGTGCTAACTACAATGTAAATAAAAGTTTTAATATTTACGGAAATTTTTCTATTTCACAAAGAGAACCAACGGACAGCGAGCTTTACGATACATGGTATGGTCCAGATGATATTGGTGTAGCACCATTATTCGCAGAAGCAGATACAGTATTTACAGATGATGGAAATATTGAAAAAATTAAATGGAAAAATCCTTATGTGAAAGCAGAGAAACTGAACGATTATGAAATGGGAATCGGATATGTTAACAGCATTTGGAAATTGAAAGCAAATTTATATTGGATGAACTTTACTGACGAAATTGTAGCTTATGGCGGGGCAGATGATGAAGGAAACCCAATCCGTGGGAATGCAGACAAAACAGTACATCGAGGTGTAGAGCTATCTGCAAAAGTACAGTTACCTTCCGATTTAGAATTATCTGGAAACTTCAGTTACAGTGACAACTATTTTGAAGAATTTGTGATGTTTGATTGGGGAGAAGAAATTGATCTTTCCGGAAATACAATTGCAGGATTTCCAAGAGTTATTAGTAACGGAACACTTGCTTATGAAATTGACATTTTTAATCTTTTTGCTCAAATGCAATATGTAGGAAAACAATATTTAGATAATACAGAAAATGAAGATCGTACTATCGATCCGTTTAAAGTACTTAATCTTGGTGCAGTTTTTAACATCACAAAACTATTTGGCAAAACCGATCTGCAATTAAACATGAAAGTAAATAATATTTTGGATGAGGAATATGAAACTGCCGGATATTATAATGCCTGGGGTGGAGAGAATTGGGAAGGAGCAAATTACTATTGGCCAGCTGCAGGACGTAACTTTGTGGCTGGATTGAGATTAGGATTTTAATGTGGATAAGCGTGTAAGAGTATAAGCGGAAAAGCGTGGGCAGATCATTGATCTGCCCTTTTCTTATAGACTATTTATTTAATTCTTTATTCAAGATATTTTTAAATCGTGTTGAACTTAGGTAATGATCTTCTAATAATTTTCCATTGTGTAGAAGACTGAAAACACCAAATCCTGATGGAGCATTTTTGGCTTCCTGCCAATTAGTGATCTTCTTGACCTTCAAATCTACTCCTGCTTCCTGAGCTACCAATTTTATGGCTTCAACAGATTTATTATTCCAAGGACATTGATCTGCATAGACCAAATTCCATCCTTGATATTTTTCCCGGTTTTGTGTCCAATCAATCAATTTTGGATCTTGTGATTTCTGATCAAATTTTTTAACCATGAACTCATAACGTTCCAATTTCTCTACTTGTAAATAGCCATTTTTTGTGAATAAATGCTGATTTGCAATGAACGTTCCTTTGCTGGTCATTGTGCAAACACCTTTCATACCTTGTTTTTTTGCGTCCTCTTCACAGGCATTAACCATAAAAGTTCCATATCCTTTATTCTTATCATTTTTGGCATAGACGTACATGCATTGAATGAACATGAAATCTGAAGCATCTATGGGTCGCCATGCAAAATCTGCTAGAATATATTCTATGTAACCGATCTGCTTGTCACTTTCATTATAGAGGATTTTTATTCGTAATCCCTTTTTGTAATTATCTATAAACCAATCTTTTTTCTTTGCAAATTCAGGACTCTTCACATTCTTTACACAAAATAGTCCCAGATCAACAATATTTTCGGGAGTTACATCAACTAGATAAAGTTCATTCATTCTCTTCTACCTCTCTATGTCTTTTATACATCAAGCAATTTGTTATGATTCTGTCAAAAAATATAATTATTTTGTCCAATCAATAATACTTCCAGCATAAAACGGCTGGATCATTCCTGGTTTGAGTTCAATAAGTAAAGCACCATTTTTATCAATTCCTTTTGCTTTCCCTCTAAAAACATCAAAATCTGTATCTAATTCAATTTGAAATCCTTTAAGTAATGAATGCTTATTAAAATATTTTACATCAAATTTGCCCTCAACAAATTCAGGAAGAGCAGATGCAAAATTATCGAAAATTTTGGATAATAATTTTTCATTATTAACGGATTCACCTAATTCAATTTGTAGTGAAGTAGCATTTGGAGCTTGAATTTCATCAAGCTCTGTTACATTTGTATTCAAGCCGATTCCGATAAGATGATACTTCTTACCCGTAAGGTTACTGGAAAGAATTCCACATAATTTCTTATCATTCAAATAGATATCATTCGGCCATTTGATCTTAAGTTGATCTGAGATAGATGGGAATAATTCGGTTAAGGTTTTATGAATGCAGATTCCAGCAAATATTGTTATGTTAGATTGGAAGTTGAATCCATAAAGTGCAGCAGTAAGCCACAATCCTCCTGCTGGTGAGAACCAAGAATTTTTTCCTCTGCCTTTCCCAGAAGATTGCTCCTCAGCTAAGCACAGGAAATTTCCTTGAGCTGTATTTGAATTGATGAGTCTCTCTGCTTTTGATGATGTACTGCTAAGTTTGCTATAATGCAATACTTCATCAAATAATGGATGTTTAAAATCTTTCAAATCAGTCTCCTATTCTGTCTTTGCGAGTTTTCACTCATAGGCATCAGTCGAGGCAATCTCTTCTGCTGAAAGAATAGAAAGAAATGATTGCCACGTCACTTCGTTCCTCGCAATGACGATAAATGTCTTTGCGAGTAATCTTGCAACGGCATCTAACGAAGCAATCTATTCATCCCGGATATCATTCCACAGATCTTTCCATTCGGGATTCATACTATTTATTAATTCGATTTTTTTGCGTCTTGATCCTGCCTTGATCTGCTTTTCTCTTGATATTGCTCCATATGCTTCCTCACCTTCTTCATAATAAACCAATTTATTTACATTATATTTCGATGTAAAACCTTTTATCAATTTATTCTTATGCTCATAAACTCTGCGAACAAGATTATTTGTAACGCCTGTATATAAAACAGAATTTGAGAAATTCGTCATAATATAAACATAATACATTTTTTACCTATGTCTTTGCGAGTTTTCTCTCATTGGCATCAGACGAAGCAATCTCTACTATTGAAAGAGGAGAAAGAAATGATTGCCACGTCACTTGCGTTACTCGCAATGACAGTAAAAGTCTATGCAAGTTTCTTTATAATATCAACATCGAATCACCATAACTGAAGAATCTATATTTCTCTTCTACAGCAATTTTGTAGGCATTCATAATATTTTCATAACCTGCAAAAGCAGAAACCAGCATCATTAATGTTGATTCCGGCATATGAAAATTTGTTATCAATCCATTGATGATTTGAATATTTTTTCCGGGATAAAGAAAAATCTCCGTCCAATGAGAACCACTGTTAAGATGCCCATTTTCAGCAAAACTTTCCAGTGTTCGTGTTGTTGTTGTTCCCACAGCTATAATACGTCTACCATCTATTTTTGCTTCATTTATCTTTGAAGCAACATCATTAGTTATCATGCAATGTTCACTGTGCATAGTATGGTCTTTAATGTCATCAGTTTTTACTGGGCGGAACGTTCCTAAACCAACATGCAGTACAACTTCTAAAATCTCGATGCCCTTTTCTCTGATCTGCTTCATTAATGGTTTTGTGAAATGCAGTCCAGCAGTTGGAGCTGCAACTGATCCACGTTCTTCTGCATAAACAGTTTGATAAGTCTCTTTATCTTTGTTAGTAGATTCTCGTCTAATGTATGGTGGAAGTGGTACATTTCCTATCTCTTCTAGGATATCCCAGAAATTCCCTTCCCAATAAAATTCAACAATTCTGCCACCCTCTTCTGCATGATCAATTATCTTTGCTTTGAACTTTTCATTGAATATAATTTCGGCACCGATCTGCAATTTGCGTCCCGGCTTCACAAGACATTCCCAACAGTTTTCAGTTTTTTGTTCCAACAGAAATACTTCAACTTTTGCACCAGTACTTTTGTTCCCGAATAAACGGGCAGGAATAACTTTTGTATTATTAACAACTATTATATCAGAAGGTTTTAGATGATCTATTATTTTGTTGAACTTCTCATGTTGTATTTTTCCCGATTTTTTATCTAAGACAAGCATTCTGCTTTCAGAGCGTTTATCTTTCGGGTGCTGAGCTATGAATTCAGCAGGTAGATCGTACCAGTAACTACTTTTTTTTGTAAGGGACATTTTTTGCATCTTTTAATATTGCCTTAAAACTTCCAAATATAATTTTACTACTCATTTTCACGGGGATCTTGTGCTCATCTGCTGTTAGCCAGACAAGGATTTTTCCAGTTTGTTTAAAAATTGCGTCACCTTTTAAAATCGGTTCAACTACAAAACAATTCTTATCTCCAAAGATAGTTTTCATTTTTTCTATTCTATGAACGATTACATCAGCAGGATAATTTCTACCATCAGCAGTTACGTTTATCGTTAGCGTGTCACCAACCGTAAATTCCTGCAATCTCAAATAATATAAGGCACTTAAAATATCTTGTGTATTAGCAGGAATATCCATTCTCTTCTCTTTGAATTTTTTGGTCTTACGTCCGAATTTTGTGTAGATCGTGAAATTCTGTTCAGGATAATAAAAATGAATTCTATACTGACGATATGATCCTTCCTGTAGTTTTTTTGTGAATCTGCGAGTTACAAGTTTGTTCATATCCCAGATCGATTCTATTTTATCACGGACTTTATAAATATTATCGAAGAATGAATTTGTCTTTGCGAGTGATTCAATTTTGTAACACTCAGTTGAATCTTGATAAATGTAATTATTTATCTGCATTGTTGCTTCACCAGCTTTTATGATGCCGTATTTGATCTTGAAAGTTAGTTTCTCTCCGATCTCGAAAGCAGAAAGTTGGATACTGAAAATTATAACAAACGGAATGATTAATTTCTTTAACATTAGAATTCCTCTCGACTTCCCATACTCAAACTTTGGTTTTGCTCTCCAAAGCCAATATCAAGTCGTACATTTAATCTGTCATTCATCAGGAAAGATATTCTCAATCCGGTACCGTATGAAAGCTTTAATCTATTTATTGATAGATCTTCCAAATTTCCGGCAACTTCACCAGTCTCCAAAAATGCTACAAATCCAAATCTTTCCAGAAGAGGATGTGACCAAGGGAATATTCTATTCTCGATACGGAAAACTATTGAATGTCGATCAATGAATTTATTAGCAGTAACAGCTCGCATATTATCATCTAGATATGACATTTTATGGAACGGAACTTCATCTGAAACCGTTGAAAAATAACCTTGGATTGCTAATGTTTGATTTGGAAAAATTGATAGATAATGTCGAAGATCTATTTCAGCCCTAATGAAACTATAATCACTTGCAAAAGTATCTGAGAATAAAATAGATTTAAAATTATAGAATAATCCATTTTGCGGATAAGTGTCTGAATCACGTGTATCATAACTGATACTAAGTCCAATTCCTGAAGTTGTATTCTCTTCACTGCCGGGTATTACTCCAATTGCCAGTAATCCGTTTTCTTCCGTTTTTTCTATTTGGAACTGTGATAATTCATAAATAAAACCTGTCTGCCAAGTATTAGTCATTTTTTTCGTGAATTCAATTTTAATATCATATTCTCGTTTCGTAAATTGCTCATCTTCCCCGGAAATATGTTCATTCCCAATACCATAAAATGTGCTGGGCCAATGTTTAAATTTTGCGTTAGTTAGAAATGAATATTTCCCATTTTTAAAATGTATTTCAGGCATTAAATGAATTGAATATTGCTTCTTTTCACTAACTTCGGTTGAAAAATAAATTAGATTTTTTTGGGAAGTAGAATCACCCTCAATACCTCCATAACGCAAATAGGCAAGTCCTCCTGCATAGATTCCTGTTTCATCAGAATAACCAAGCGAAGGATAAACAACATATTCAACTTTTGCAATGAGAAACTGATAAAATGTGAGTAATAAAAGGGTTATTGTGAATATTTTGTTCATTAATTAAATCTTACCGCCGGTTATGAAGAACTCCTCTCCCGTAATATAAGAATTATTTTTGGAAAGAAGGAATTCGCAAAGTCCGAAAATATCCTGGAATGAAGCACAACGCTTTAGCGGTGTATCTCTTAATTTTTCCTCATAGTATTCTTGGCGGAACTTACGATAACTTTCTGAGAATTGGCTGTCATCAATTTTGATAGGTCCTGGAGAAACAGTATTCACAATGATATTACTAGCAGCTTCTTCAGCAGCAAGTGTTCTTCCAATATTAGCAATACCGGCTTTAGAAGCGGCATAAGCAGTCCCTTTTGGAAGTCCAATCCGAGAAACATTAGAACCAAAAAGTACGATCTTGCCATTACTGTTCTCTTTAAAATATTTCAGTGTTGTCTTTAAAATATTGAACGTTCCAATCAGATTTGCATTAATAATATTTTTCCAAAGCTCTGCATCAGAATCAGCCAAAGATCTTATCGCATGACTTCTTGCAGTTGCAGTGTGGATGAGCCTATCCGGCTTCCAACCTGTTTCAGTAATAATTTCTGCTAACTTAATTTTCAAATCTGAATGATCGGAAATATCAGCTTTTAATATTTTTAATCTATTTGTATTTTTGCTGACTAACTGCTTAATTCGATGATCATTTTTATGAACGATCAGAATTAAATTTTCACCAAGGTCACAATACTTTTTTGCGAAATAGGAACCAACGTTTCCGTTTGCACCTGTTATGATGATTACGTTATCTTTCATATAATTACTTCTTGTT
>JABIME010000008.1 GCA_018654125.1 Candidatus Cloacimonadota bacterium | reverse complement strand
TTAAAACAGCAAATAATCTATTGATCGTAGATTATTGGGAGCGAGGTACTAAACCTGAAAAACCATGTCTTGCTAATGGTTGGATAGATCCTGAAGAGATAAAAGACTTCAACGTAACGGTTCTTGTATCTCATGAGCATCAAGATCATTTTGATCCTGTTATCTGGGAATGGAGAGAAACAATTCCTAATATACGCTATGTCTTAGGAATGGAAGCTCAGGGTCAGGAGGATTATGATTTTATCCAACCACGCACAAAATTGAAGTATGACAACCTGGAAATAACAGCATTTGAATCAAATGATTCTGGTGTTGGTTTTGTGATCGATGTTGATGGAGTAACAATCTTCCATCCCGGAGATCATGCTAACGAGACCAGAGATTTTTCCGGAATGTACTGGCCTGAAATAGAATATGTGAAAGAGAACTTCTCAGATATAGATATTGCGATGATGCCGATTAGAGGTTGTGGCCTTCCAGATGTAGAATCAGTTAGATTGGGTGTTATTAGAACTTTAAAAGAATTGCAGCCAAAAGTTTTCCTTCCAATGCACTCTGGGGATGATGGATTCCAATACCATAACTTTAATGAAAATCTAATTGAAGAAGGGATTAACAATACAAAACTCTATTATCCACTAGATAAGGGTGATCGCTTTACTTATAAGAAGGGAAAATTAAAATAATATGTTGTGAACGGTGACAGGCCAAGTTTCCTTACTCCTTCCTTCTTGGCTTGTTATCGTCCATTTTAATGTTTGAGAGGACAATAAATGTTCAAAAATTATTTAAATGTAGCAATAAGAAATTTAAGTCGTCAGAAATTCTACTCAATTCTAAATATTTTAGGTTTAGCTGTTGGAATAACATGCAGTTTGCTGATAATTCTATATATTCAAACCGAGCTGAGTTACGATAAGTTTTACGATAATACTGATAATATTTACAGATTGAATAACGAAAATGATATGGGTGGAAAAATAGATAAATACTGTAATGCACCTCGCCCTATTTCACCAACAATGAAAGAGATTTATCCGGAGATCAAAACATTTACAAGAGTATGTGGAGTTGGTGGACTTTTTACTCATACGGCAAATCTATATTATGAAGAAAATGCTGTAGTGACAGATAAAATATTTGCTGTAGATTCAACCTTCTTCGATGTGTTCAGTAATGAATTTATTGAAGGAAGTGCTGAAGAAGCATTCTCTGTTCAAAATGCTATAATTATTTCCGAGAGTTTAGCTAAAAGGATTTTTGGAGACGAAGATCCATATATGAAAATTATATCAATTGAAAATGCATTTGATCTGGTTGTAACAGCCGTATATAAAGATCATCCAGGGCGTACCCATTTTCCTTATGATGCTCTTGTTCCATGGATAGGAGCTTACCGGCCGGGAGAAGATAATGCGTGGTATGGCTGGCAGGTTTATCATTATTTCTTGTTGGAAGATGATGCAGACCCAGCTGATCTGGAAGCTAAATTCCCAGAATTCTTTGAAACTTACATGAAAGAAAGATACGATAGAATTAATGGCCATTCAACGCTCTCTTTACAACCAATAAAATCTATCAGACTCCATTCCAATTTAGTGTGGGAAATGTATCCGAATGGTGATGTGATTTATATTTATGTATTTAGTATTATTGCTGTCTTTCTGCTTCTTATTGCTTGTATAAATTATATGAACCTTGCTACAGCACGCTCTGCACGACGAAGCCGTGAAGTTGGTTTACGTAAAATCTTTGGTTCAAATCGTGGTTCATTAATTAGGCAATTTCTTTTTGAATCTATAATAATGGCAACAGGTGCTTCTTTAATTTCTTTGGTTTTAGCAGAATTACTATTGCCTGTATTTAATAATATTACCTCCTTAAACATCCAGATCAATCTACTTACAGAGCCTCTATATCTATTCGGAACTTTAGGATTAGGAGTTTTTATTGGGTTTATTGCAGGTATCTATCCTGCATTCTTCTTATCTCACTTTCAACCGGTTCACACCTTAAAATCTGAATCTGTAAAAGGTGTTCAAGGTGCACTATTCCGCAAAATACTTATAATAATTCAATTTACAATCTCTATTGCGATGATCATTGGAACACTTATCGTGATCAAGCAACTTATGTATTCTAAAAATAAAGACCTTGGTTTCAATAAAGAATTCCTTATGGCTATCGATATACGAAGTCAGCAAATTGAGCAGCAAATGCAATCATTCAAGCAGGAATTGGTTTCGCATCAGGGTGTTGTATCAGCTGCTGCTTCCTTCAATATGCCTGGTACAACTTTCAATCGTTCTCCAGTTCGTGCAGAAACTAATGAAGGTGATATTCAGCAAATGAGCTGTCAGTTCATGCAGATAGATTTTGACTATCTAGAAACTATGGAAATAGAACTTATTGAGGGTAGGAATTTCAGTAGGGATATTGAGAATACCTGGGTGCAATCTGTTTTAGTTAATGAAGCAGCTGTGCGTAAATTTGGCTGGGATGATCCGCTAAGCAAAAGGGTTGTAGCATTTACCGATAGCTTAGAGAATGATAATTTTGCTAATATTGTAGGAATAGTGAATGATTTTCACTCTAACTCAATGAAGCAAGAGATCCATCCAGTTTTCATCTGGCTAATTACTGATGATATGCAATTCCGATATAGAGAAAATTTGAGAGTTTTTGTGCGAATAAAGGGTACGGATCATCGCAATACAATAGACTATATAAATGAGGTTTGGAATCGCTTTAGCCCAGATGAACCCATAAGAGCAGTCTTTATTGATGATCAACTTAACCAGCTCTACCTGGCAGAAGAGAAACTCATAGTTCTATTTAGCTATTTTACTTTTATAACTATCTTTATAGCCTGTCTTGGTCTATTTGGCTTAGCAGCTTTTACCGCTGAGCAACGAACTAAAGAGATTGGCGTTCGTAAAGTTATGGGAGCATCTGTATTGCAGATAATTGCATTACTTTCTAAGGATTTCACTAAATTAGTTTTACTCTCTTGTCTTATTGCTTGTCCAATATCATACTTTGCAATGAATAGATGGTTACAAAATTTTGCATATCGCACAAATATCAGCCTCTGGGTTTTCCTGGTTTCTGGTAGTTTAGCACTAATAATTGCACTTGTTACTGTGAGTGTACAAACTCTAAGATCTGCACGATCTAACCCGATAGATGCATTGAAATATGAATAAAAAAAGATTAGTTGAATTCCTAGAAAAAAGTAGCCTAATGTATCTGGCAACTTGCGCAGATAGAGAACCCCATGTAAGATGCATGGCGATGATATATTTTAGTGATACGATCTGGTGCTGTTCCAAATCTAATAGATTAAAGGTTCAGGAGATTAAGCAAAACAACTCAATTGAAATTTGTGTTCTTACTGAAGGAAAAAATGATTTTGGCTCTATCCGTGGGAATGGCAAGGCTATAATTGTTACAGATAAAGAGATTAGAAAAAAATTATCTGAAGAGATCCCATTCTTTAAAGCCTATTGGGAATCTCCGGATGACGATGATTTTACTCTATTCAAATTAGAGATCTCCCAATTTATGTTTCATGATCCTGACGATAAACAATTCTATACGATAGCAGCAGATTGAAAGAGGAATATAATGACTGACTTTGAGAAACAATGGCTTCATAAATTAAAGACCGGTTTGCAAAAAGTTGGAAGAGAAGACCTCTTTGAGAGAGCTTCAAGATCACATCAAGAAAATATTGAGTGGTCAGAAAAATTAATGATACTTTTAAATAGTGAACTTAAAGAAGATGAAATTGTAGATGTGATGAGTGGCTGTGCCTGTTTAGCGCCCAAAGATTATCTGAAAATATTGCGAGATGAATATCAGACTACAAATGATATAAAATTTGTTCATCAACTCTTACAGCAATATTTTGAAAAAACAATTAAAACATATAAAGATCTAAATGATAAACAACTCAAATACATTATAGATAATGATATGGGAATGGCTGGAAAACTTGAAGGTAATACAATAACTGCTGTTAAGATCCCTAAAGAGTTCCACAAGTATTTCCAAACTGAAGATCCTGTAGAAAAGAGATATCACTATTGTCATTGTCCCCGCATTCGAGAATCTTTAAAATCGAATAATAAACCAGTTGATAAAAATTACTGTTATTGCGGAGCTGGATTTTACAGAGACATCTGGGAATTCATTCTTCAGCGCTCGGTAAAAGTGAGAATAGTTGAATCACTTCTGCAGGGCAATGAGCATTGTAAAATTAAAATATATCTATAGAAGAGGATTCTTTATTCGTAACTAACTTCATCGGTCTCCGCTTCACACCGGCTCATAATTTGTTTATTCTGCCGATATGTCTGTTAGACCTATTCAATAAATTTCTCAAATTTTTCTTCGATTACCAAATGAAATCATCATTGTTGGTGCAAATAAGATATTGTATAAAATTCCACTTTCAGTTAGTTCAGAGTTGAGTTTCTTTTCAATTTCAATTTGTCTTTTTGCTTCTTTTAGATCTAATTTATTATCTATAAGTCGTTTTAGATATTTTTCTTCATCTTCAATATGTGGTGGACAAACACCTTCACTTTTCAATGACTTAAAAATATTTTCCCTCACTTTCTTTTCTTTATCGGAATTGAGATATGTTACTCGATCGCTAACTCTGCATTCAATATCTATTAGTCCATTTTCTCTCATAAGTGTGGGAATTTTTAGCCCGATATTTCCATCTTTTCCTGTTCTCTTTTGATAAACAGAATGTAGTTTTTGAATTATACCTAAATCTATATTTGTTTCTTCAGCAAGTTCTGCAATATAAATATTAGCATTTGCCGAAATTCTATGCGGTTCAATACACACAATTTTTCCTTCCAGTTTTACAGATTGAATCATTTTATTCAAAACTTCTTTTGGATTAACCAGATGTAGGAGAAGAGCCTGACATATTGCTAAATCAAATTCAAATTCAGAAACTTCAAAGTCGTTTACATCAGATTGTATAAAACTAGCTTCATAAGGGAGTTTTTCAAAGATTTCTTTTGCCTTTTTAATTAAAGCTTCTCCTTTATCAATTCCTGTATATTTTGTACCTTTTGGCATAAACGGAAGCATCTTTAAACCAAGATAACCGAAACCACAACCAAAATCAACCATATGTATTGGTGAAGTAATCTTCCAAACATTCTTTATTAAGAATTCAATGTAATCGTCATTAAAATACAATTCTCTACTACTCATAAGGTATTTAATTCGACTATCCCAATAATAATCCATTTTATCCTCTCATTGTTTTTGCGAATGCGGCGGGATCGGAACGATCCCAACAGAAAGCGTACAACCCAAAGTTTGAATCGTAAGATTCAGACGAAAAGAAT
>JABIME010000110.1 GCA_018654125.1 Candidatus Cloacimonadota bacterium | reverse complement strand
CGGGAGTGCATTTTTAAGGTCTCTGTGTGTTCCAATTGTTAAAGTATCACAGATTTGTATTGTGCTAGTTTTACAGATTTTGTGTTGTTCAACAATTTCATTTACACTCTGTTTAGAAGTTAACAAAAATGTTGCTATCGGTGGAGGAATTGAAGCTGCTATTAACTTTATTGTATCCATTGAGACCACACCAGGTCCACTCGGCATTTCTGAAACCAATCCTAATGCTGATGCTCCCATTTTAATAGCAATCTTAGCTTCTTCAATACTGCTAATGCAGCATATTTTGATTCTTGGATTGATTGTTTTTTCCATTTATATTCTCCATTAATTATGAAAATACAAATGAAATTATAACAATAAATGTCAAAATATTTATTGCAATAATAATTTGAACAAGAAAAATCACTTTACAATACTTTAGCAAAAGCTGGTTTTTGATAGTTGAATGAGGAGTTATAAAATGAAGCAAAAATTAATAGAAGCAGCAAAGAGTGTAGCAGAGAATGCTTATGTTCCATATTCTGGATTTCAAGTTGGAGCTGCAATACTTTCAGAATCAGGGAAAATATTTACTGGATGCAATGTGGAAAATTCATCTTATGGTTTAACAAATTGCGCTGAGCGAACAGCTGTTTTTAAAGCTGTTTCGGAAGGAGAAACAAAATTTTCTGAGCTTGTAATATTTTCAAAAACAGATGAATTATTCTATCCTTGTGGTGCATGCCGTCAGGTCATATCAGAATTTTCTTCCGATCTTAAAATTACAATAGTTTCCTTAACAGATAAATTTGAAACAACTATTGCAGAATTATTGCCTCACGGTTTTAAATTATAAAAAAAGCGGGTTATTAAAAACCCGCTTAATATTTTATTAACAAATTAGAAAAATACTAATTATAAAATTCACTTCTATTATCAATGATATTTGCATCTTCTTTTAATTTTTCATACCATTCATTAAGGTGAGTATCTTCTGCTGTAGTTTGTGCATCTGCCATTAGTTTTTCTTGAGCTTTCTCAAAGTCATCCATATTCGGTTGAGTACGTACTTTAATAAAAGCAATATAGGAAGCCCTCTCACCACTTATTACTTCTGTGTATTCACCAACTTCTTTGGCAAGAATCGCTTCGTTAAGAACTTCATCTTTTCCAATCATTTTAAACGTGTTGTCAATTTTCACATTCAATGCTTCTACAATTTCATATCCTTCAGCTTCAGCATTCTTCAAGTAATTATCAGCTTCAAATTTATTGGCAAATTCTTGAGCATTTGCTTTAGAAATATCTTTCTTCTTTTCTTTCTTCACCGAATTTTCAACTCGTTTTTTTACATCTTCAAATTCTTGAAAATGTTCACCAATAATAAAAGAAACTTCACAAAGGATATAGTTGCCATCATCCTTAAGAATTGGTTCACTTAATTTCCCAATTTTATTATCAAAAGCAAATTTAACAAGTTCTTTATTTCTACCTATACCAGCTATATACTGTGAAGATTCGTAGAACTCTTTAGATTCGGTAATCTCATAAGCAAGTTCTTCTGCAGCTTTTTCTAAGTTTGTATCTTCAGCTTTTTCGTACATATCATTAATCACAACATCTAAATTTTCTTTTGTAGCTTCAGAAGCTTTTTCTTCAATAAGAATATGACTTGCCTGGATCTCTTCTGCTCCATTTTTGGTTCTTTTGTCGATAAGCTTGATTATATGCCAACCAAATTGTGTTTTTACCGGGTCACTGATATCACCTTTTTTCAATTGGAATGCTGCCTCTTCAAAAGTAGGAACCATTTTCCCTCTTGTAAAATATCCAAGATCTCCGCCTTGTGGAGCAGATGGACCTTGTGAATATTGTATTGCAAGTTCAGCAAAATTTTTACCGCTAATTGCAAGATTATATATTGAATCAACTTTTGTTTTTACAATTTTCTTATCAACTTCACTTGGCTCGAGATTTACAGCTACATATTTAAGCTTTCTGGCTGGATCTTTTTTGTAATCTTCTTTATTTTCTTCGTAATATTGCTGTAGATCTTCTTCTGTAACTTCCACTTCTTTTATTTTGTTAGGATTAAAAAAAATCACGTCAGCATCAGCAAGATTATTATCATCAATGTACTGTTGCTCAACTTCTTCAATTGTAACTATAACTTCAGATTTTACATCTTCAAAAAGTCTTTCATACGGAAGCGTTCCCCTAATTCTACCTTCAGCATAGTTTGCAAATTCAGGATTCTCCATAAGCATAGTTTCATATTTTGAATAGTCAAATATCCCATCAGTATGAAATTGAGGAATTGATGTGAATTCTTCAGATGGATTTTTTAATCCTTCAATAACATCATCATCAGTAATTTTTATACGACGCTTTTTTAAAGCTTTATCAAATAGAGTTTGTTGAATAAGCTGGTCCCATGTTTGATCATTAAGTTGCTTTGCTGTTTGCTCATCAATTTCCTTTTCAGGATTTTGCTGTGCATACCCGGCATAAGTTCTTTGCAAATACTCGCTAAAGTCATTCGGATAGACCTTTTCACCTGCAATACTTCCTACAAATGGTTTTGTTATGAAGATACTGCTAATTCCACCAATTGCCATTGATAGAATAAATACAGCAGCTATCACAACTACTATCCATGATGCGTGTCTTCTAAGTCCTTCTAACATTCTATTTCCTCCAAATATATTTCATATATTTTTTATAGTTTGTGCAATAACTAAAATCATTGATATTTATTCAAGCTTTTTTTTGGAAATCAATAAATTAAGTGGATTTAATGTACATTCAAAAAGCTCTTGATTGCAAGCAGTGTGTGCTATCTTAAAATTGTATTTATAAATTATTCATATCAATATATTTAGGCTTGACAGGATAAGTGATACTCAGATTTTTGAATTTCATATAAATAAACGGGGGGTGATTTCTTTGCCAAAAGTTATTGCTAAAAGTGGTGAGTCTTTTCAAGTGTTACTTAGAAGATTCAAAAAGTCTTGCGAAAGAGCTGGTCTTTTATCTGATGTTAAGAAGAATAAATATTACGAAAAGCCAAGTGTAGTTCGCAAAAAAGAGAAAAATGATCAAGTAAGAAAGGCTATGAAACGTCTTAGAAAACAGAGACGTTTTTCATAAAGATATGCTCACACGAATTAATATTGATCTAAAAAAAGCAATGCAAGAGAAGGATAAAGATACTTTAAAAGTTCTTCGTGCATTGAAATCTGCTGTTCAATATCAGGAGTTAGAATTAAAGAAAGAGCTTTCTGATGAAGAGATTATTTCTGTATTCAAAGGTCAGGTAAAGCAAAGACAACAAGCTGCTGAACTTTATATACAGGGGAAGCGTCCGGAACTTGCAGAGATCGAAAACAGAGAGATAAAGATCATCAAGGTGTATTTACCGGAAGAGCTCTCTGGGGCTGAATTAGAAAAAGAGGTCAGTGAAGCTATTGCACATCTTAATGCCGAATCTATGAAAGATATGGGAATTGTTATGAAATATCTCAAAGAGAAACTCGGCAGTAATGTAGATGGTAAAAGTTTAAGTGCATTCGTCAGACGAGATTTGCAAAACTGATCAGAAATCAATAAAATTTAAATTATTTGTGGGGGAGATAGCTATCTCCCCCTTTTTATCTAAAAAAAAGTTTAATGAAGCAAAGGATGGAAAATGAATATTCTAGATATTATCCTCGGTATTTTTTTGTTAGTTCTACTATTTCATGGACTAACAAAAGGTTTTATTAGAAGCGCTATAAGTCTTATCAGTTTAATTGTAATTGTTATACTAATTGCTAAAAGCGGACATATCTTTAAGGGTATACTGATGGTAAAATTAGGTTTGAGTGAACTTATTGCTATCATTTGTTCTTATATATTGATTGCTGTAGTAATTGTTTTGATTGCTAAACTTACTATAAAAATATTGCAAATGGTTATTGAATTTCTGCATTTAAAGTGGTTAGATAGACTATTAGGTGCATTTTTTGGAGTTTTTAATGGAACAATGATAATCGCAATTGTTTTGCTATTACTTAATTTGTTGCCTTTTGAAAAACAAATTCGAAATTTCACATCTTCTTCAACAATTGCAAATAATATTCGTATTGCAACAGATAAAATAGAGTTAAAATATCCTGGATTAAAAGAGAAAATACAAAGTGTTGGAAAGGATATTGATGAGAATACTGAAAAAATAGAGAAGCTAATTAAAGATAAAACAACCAAATAAATGAATTCACATAACCAACTTGAGTATAACAAGATCAAGGATTTCCTTGGGCAAGAATGTCATTCTGTTCTTGGAAGCAGAATGGCGTCTAATTTGCAACCAATGTCTTCAATATCTGAGATCACACAAAAGTTGGAGTTAGCATCAGAGATTCAGCTATTACTAAAAAAAGGTATCTCACATAATTTTGAAAACATTTCTGATATCAAAGAAATAATTTCAAAGCAACAGCATCAAACTTACAATTTCGAAGAATTCCAACAAATATACTTTAATGTTTCAACAGCAAATAGAATTTCAAAAAGTACTGATGAATTAGAAGATCATCCACAATATTTGAAATTCATAAGCCGGATAATTCCACTTGATGATATCGAAGTAAGATTTAATCAGATCTTTGAAAGTGATGGTGAAGTTAAAGATAATGCATCTTCTGCTTTAGCATCCATTCGCAGAAAGAAAAAGCGAGTGAGAAAAAATCTGGTTTCCACAATTAATAGAAAAGTAGAATCACTTTCAACTAGTAATTTTTTGCACGATAATATTGTTACACAACGTGACGGCAGATATGTAATACCTATTAAAGAGGGAGCATCCACATTTGTTCCGGGAATTGTACATGGACGATCTTCTAGTAAATCTTCAATATATATGGAGCCTCAAGAAATAGTGAGTTTGAATAATGATCTTGAGCTTGTCTCCAGTGAAGAAAAACAAGAAATCTTCCAAATCTTTAAAGATTATACAGAAATTATAATTGAACATAAAAGTATATTATTAAAAGAAATAACATATCTTCAAGAGATGGATTTTTTCTTTGCATCTTCTCGTTTGGCAAATAGACTAAAAGCAGAAAAACCTATACTTTCAGAAAAACCGCAAATAAAACTAAAAAACGCCAGACATCCACTTCTCATACTCACTTTTGATGAATTTGATGACGTTATTCCTTTTGACCTTGAACTTGGATTTGATTATAATCTGCTATTAGTTTCTGGCCCTAATACTGGTGGGAAAACAGTAACCCTAAAAACAGTTGGGTTATTAACATTGATGGCAAAATCCGGTCTACCAATCCCAGCAGATCCTCATAGTGTTATTGGTTCATTTAATTCTGTTTTTGCAGATATAGGGGATAGTCAGTCGTTAGAAAATGCTCTCAGTACATTCTCTTCCCATATAAAAAATATTCGTGAAATGACAGAAGATACAAAATCTAATATGCTTGTGCTAATTGATGAGATTGGTGCTGCAACAGACCCTGAACAAGGTTCTGCTTTGGCTCAGGCAATTTTAGAAAACTTGGCAGAAAATGGTGCAGTTGGTGTTATAAGTACGCATTATACATCACTTAAAGTTTTTGCAGAGAAGCATGAAAAATGCATAAATGCAGCAATGCAATTTGATCCTGAAAAACATAAACCAACTTATCAATTTAAACTTGGTTTACCCGGAAATAGTTTTGCGATTGAAGTTGCTGCCAGACTTGGCTTGCAGAAAGATCTTATTGAAAGAGCAAAAAACTTAACGGGCAAGCAAAATGTAGAATTAACAGAATTAATAAAAAAAATGTCGGAAGAAAAAAAATCATTATCACGACAATTATATCAATTTGAATTAAAAACAGCACTGTTAAATCAGAAGATAAATGAGCATCAAAATCAGATAGAATCATTGGAAATAGATAAAAAAGAGATCAAGAAAAAATCAATTCGCGATGCTCGTGAATTCCTTACTTCTATGCAGAAAGAATTGAACTTGGAAATTAAGGATATTAAGCAATCCAACAAAAAAGAGAAAAAAGATAAATTTGAAAAATCCCTGAAAAAGGTTACACAGCTTAATCGTGATCTGAGCAGTGAAGAAGAAAAACTTTCAGAAATCTCACGTGAATCTGTTAGTACTCCCAAAATTGGAATGAAAGTCTGGCTTAAAGAGATGGAAATGGAAGGCGAAATAACTGAGATTTCAGGAAAGAATATTAAAGTTGATATGGATGGAATTTTCTTGAATACAACTTCTGACAGGCTATATTTAATAACAGAAAAGAAAGTGAATAAATCTTTAAGGAAAAAGCTGATTAGCGTTCCTAAAAGCAATGCAAAAATGGAACTTAAGATCTTGGGATTTAGATTTGATGAGGCTCTTCCGGAAATTGAAACTTTTATTGACAATGCGGTTGTGAACGGACTTTTCATGATAAGGATCGTGCATGGAAAAGGAACTGGGGTATTACGTTCTAAAGTAAGAAACTACTTGCGGACAAATAGAAATGTTGAAGAGTTTTTCACACCTCCACCCGAAGCTGGTGGAAGTGGTGTAACCGTTGTTAAGATCAAGGAGTAGGAGGATATAATGGATCAACATCTTATAGATGAAATTCTTGAAAGAAATGATATCGTTGATGTAATAAATAGTTATATTCCTCTTAAAAAAACTGGCAGTAACTTCAAAGCTCGCTGTCCGTTCCATGATGAAAAAACAGCCTCTTTTGTTGTTAGCCCCCAAAAGCAGATCTATAAATGCTTCGGTTGCGGAAAAGGTGGGAATGTAATTACTTATGTTCAGGATTTTGAAAAAATATCATTTCCAGAAGCTCTAAGAAAACTTGCCTCACGTGCAGGAATTACTGTGAAGCAATCTATGCAAAGCAAGAACAAGGATTCAAAACGAGATTTAATCTATAAAATTTATGAACTTACCACAGGATTTTTCTATAAAAATTTAGTTGAACATGGAAGCAGTGCATTAGAATATCTGGCAGAAAGGGATATTACAGATGAAACCATAAAAAAATTCAATTTAGGATTTGCTCTAGATTCGTTTGGGGGATTACGGAATTATTTGCTTAAAAATGATATCAACGAAAAAATTTTACCAACAACTGGATTATTTACAGCAAAAAATACCGATCTATTCCGAGATAGAATAATGTTTCCGATTCATTCATCTTCGGGTAAGGTTGTAGCTTTTGGTGGGAGAAAACTGGATGATGATAAATTGGGTGGAAAATATGTGAATTCACCTACAACAGATATTTATACAAAAGGGAATGAACTTTATGGTCTTTTCGATACAAAATATACAATTTCTAAAAAGGATCATGTGCTTATTTGTGAAGGATATACAGACTTTTTAAGGCTTTATGAAAATGGCTATACAAATTCAGTTGCTTCTTTAGGTACTGCACTCACCGATTCTCAAATAAGCGTTTTAAGCAGATTTACCGAAAACATCTATATGCTTTACGATGGAGATGGCTCAGGTAGGAAAGCTGCTATTCGTGCTGCTGGAAGAGTGCTGGGTAAAGGATGTAACGTGAAAATCATCGGTTTACCGGAAGAACACGATCCAGATAGTTATATTAGAAATAATGGTGCAGCTAGTATGCAGAAGATGATAGATAAAGCTAAACCAATAGCTGAATTTTTGAAAGATGATGATGTAATAGGTGTTGATAAAAAAGGTAAGCTTTCTGTATTGTTTGATATCCTAAATGAAATTGAAGATGAAGTAGCCCAAGAACTGCTTATACAAGATATTACAGAAACCTTTGGATTATCCGGGCATGCAGTATCTTCCAAAATAAGAAAAAAAAGAAGAACGTTCAAAAAAGAACAGGAAACTACGGAAGTTCCAAAAATGGAACAATTTACAGAAGAGCGTGATATTATATTATTAATTATTAATAACCAATCATTATATAAAAAAGTTGCGCAAGAGATAGATTCGAGTTACTTTTTAACTGAAAAGTATAGAAAAATTTATAAAATAATGTCGGAGCAAATAGAAGATATGGATAATATTCCTGCTTTAATAAGCAAGATAATGGAAGAAGATATTAGAAATTTGCTTACTGAACTCTCTATGTCTGATCCTCCTGCACAAACAATTGATGATGCTATTATTGCTCTAAAAACAAGAAAATTGCACTTAGATCTAAGAGCGTTAAATAGTGAAATTGTAAATGATCCAACTAATAGAGAATTGTTTGTGAAGAAGAGCGAACTTAAGAAAGAAATATTAAAAATAAATAAAAAAGTGGTGAGAAAAACTTTGTACTAAGGAGACTAAATGCTTAGTTATAACGAGTGTGTAAAAAAGCTGGTTCAAACGGGTAGGAAGAACAATAACCTACTCACTTTCAAGCAGATCAATTTGGTTCTGCCTAATAACCCAATCTTTCTCGACAAGATCGAGCAGATCATTACCGACCTGGTAGAAGAAGGTATCGAACTCATTGATGAAACACAGAAGAAAGTAACAAAAAAGAAGATCTCTCTCAAGAAAACAAGAGCAACAAAAAAGTTCCGTAATCGGAAATATTATGATGATCCTGTAAGAATGTATCTGGGAGAAATGGGACGTGTTCCACTTCTAGATAGAGAGGGTGAAGTAAGGATCGCGAAAAAGATCGAGAGTGGTCAGCAGCATATTAATAAAAATATTTTTAAGAGTGGTAGTACTCTTCGTGAGATGGAGAATTTCATACATCGTTATCGCGAGAAAAGAGTGAAAATCGATCAGATATTCAAGATCGAATACGGAACCTGGATGGATAAATCTCAGGAAGCTAATCTTGTTAACGAATTTGAACATGTCATTAGAGAAACAAAAGCAATTTTTGAGAAGATTGGTGAGATGATAGACAGTAGTGATATTGATGAAGATAATCACTTACTAGATCAGGAACTGATTGAAAAACAAAGAATTAAACTGATTGAGATCTTCGGGAATCTGAAGTATAACGAGAAACTTCTTAAAAGAATGGTTTATCGTATTCGAAGTTTAGTTGATCGTATTAAAGATAGCCAGAAAAGCATTACACATCTCTCTAAGATCAGAAAATATTCTCTAGATGAAATCTGTACTTTTGGTAGAAAGGCCAATAAATCTGAAGAAGATTATAAACTGGTTTTTGAAGAGACCAAAATTGAACCCGATGTATTTATAGAGACGTTACGTAAGATTAAAAATGCTAGAAGAAAAATTCGTCGTGTTGAGCTTGAAACACGCATGACGGCTGATGAAATGGTAGATCTTTTAGATGAGATCGAACGTGGCGAAAAGATGAAAGAACGTTCTAAGAACGATATGATAGAAGCCAATGTTCGTCTTGTTGTTAGTATCGCAAAACGTTATAATAATCGTGGTTTAGATTTTCTTGATCTAATTCAGGAAGGTAATACAGGACTTATGCGAGCGGTAGAAAAATATGATTATCGCAAGGGTTTCAAGTTCAGTACTTATGCAACTTGGTGGATACGACAAGCTATAACAAGAGCTATCGCTGATCAGGCTAGAACAATTCGAATTCCTGTTCACATGATCGAATCTATAAACAAAGTTAAAAGAGCAAGTAGGAAGCTGCTGCAGAAATTAGGTAGAGAACCATACCCTGAAGAAATCGCTGTAGAACTTGATCTTCCAGTTGAAAAGATCAAAAGTATCTTGGCTATTACAAAAGAACCAGTTTCGTTGGATAATCCAATCGGACATGAAGATGAAGATAGTTTGCTAGGGGATTTCATTGAAGACAAATCTACTATCTCTCCAGAGAGAATGGCAGAAAGAACCCTTCTTAAGAAGCAAGTAGATGATGTATTGCGAACACTTACTTCACGTGAAGAAAGAGTTATAAGATTACGTTTTGGAATCGATGATGGATATCATAGAACATTAGAAGAGGTTGGAAATATCTTTAGTGTAACACGTGAAAGAATTCGTCAGATAGAAGATAAAGCTCTTCGCAAGCTGCGTCATCCTACAAGAAGTCATGTTCTGGAAAAGTTCATTGAGAACTTTAATGTTAAATAATTTATACACTAGGAAATTCTTGACATAAAATCGGGTAAATTTGTTTTTACAGTCTTAAATTTATTAAGTGGGGCCTATAGCTCAGTTGGTAGAGCTTCCGGCTCATAACCGGACGGTCAGAGGTTCGATTCCTCTTGGGCCCACCAGATATTTGCCATTCTGCAATAGCAGGATGGCAATTCTACATTTAGGAGTTTATTTTTGATTACAGAATTAAATCTGGACTATAAAAGAATCAAAGAAAGTGATTTTGATAAAATAGATTCGAAATAGAAATAGCCATTTCCCCAAAAAGGAAATGGCTATTTTGTTTCTATAAATAGTTAACTCTAATTTTTCTTTTTTATTTCACCGAAATTTAAGATAAGATTCATAAGAACACCAACTATTGCAGCGAGACCTAAACCTTCTAATTGGAAATTTCCAAAAGCAAATTTAGCTCCACCTAAACCAAGAACAAGCATGGCAGCTGTTATCATAAGTATCTTTGCATTTGTGAAATCCACTTTATGATCAACCATATTCTTAATACCAATAGATGAGATCATACCGAATAAAAGAATTGAAATACCACCAATAACAGGACCAGGAATCGTACTGATTATTGAAGTGAATTTAGGTACAAAAGAAAGCACTACAGCACATACAGCAGCAATTCTCATGATGATAGGATTATAATTTCCTGTAAGTGCAACTGCACCTGTGTTTTCACTATAAGTTGTATTTGCAGGACCACCGATCATAGCAGAAAGAGATGTTGCAAGACCATCACCTAATAATGTTTTGTGGATACCTGGCTTTTTAATAAAATCTTTTCCAACAACATTTCCAATAGCTAATATATCACCAAAATGTTCTACAATTGTAACAATTGCAATTGGAACAATAATAGAAATTGAGCGTGTTGTAAATACAGGTAAAGAAAATTTTGGAAGACCAAACCAAGCCGCTTCTTTTACTACTGTGAAATCTACAATTCCAAGGATGATTGATAATACGTATCCAGCAATTAAAGCTATAAGAACTGGAAGCATGGATAATAATTTTGCTCCTGTTTTCTCAAAGAAAACTTTTACGAAAACTGCAACTGCAAATGTAAATAATGCAACTAACCAACATCCATTAACACCAATAGCTTCTACAACACCTGCGGCATACGTACCATTAGCATTATTAATAGCTACTGGAGCTAATATCAAACCGATTAAAACGATTATTGGACCTGTTACAAATGGAGGAAGGATTTTGTGTAGAATTTGTGCATCGATAAATCTAAAAATAAAAGCTACTACAACATACAGCAAACCGGCAATAACAATACCACCTAATGCCTCAGGTAATGAACCACCTTCAGCAGTTGCTACTGCAATAATGCCAGGGATAAATGCAAAAGATGAACCTAAGAACACAGGTACTTCAAACTTAGTAAGGAAGTGGAATAATAGTGTACCAATACCTGCTGCGAATAGTGTTACACCTACGTCAAGTCCTGTAATAAGCGGTACAAGAACCGTAGCACCAAACATTACGAACATGTGTTGAAAACCAAGAACAAAATTTTTACCGTTAAGATCTTTCATGAAAACTCCTTTCTTTTTGTTTAACACATCAATCTAATGAATTAATATTCATTAGTACCATAATTAATAAATTTACATTTTAATTATCGCAAAAAGAAAATGAATATAATTCATTGGCAAGGAAAAACTGTTTTTTGGAAGTTCTTTGCCCCTGATTCTTCTTGCAAATTTCTTGTTTTTCGATATTAGATTCTCATTATAATACATCTTTCACCAATTTAAATAAACTTTCATCTTTATTATAATTTCCTGCAAATTGAATTCCAAAAGGTAACTCATTATAAAGTCCAAAGGGAATAGATAACGTTGGAACACCTGCATAAGTCCATGGAAGGTTCATTGCTGGATCTCCTGTAGAATCTAAACCATGAGGAGCAGTGGTTACAGAAGAAGGAGATAACCAAAGATCAATTCCATTTTCTTTCTGTAATTGTTCCAGTTCTTCACGGAGTTGAGTTCTGCCTTTTATTGCATTATCCAAAATTTCTAAAGGAATATCTCTACCTCTTTTTATCAGATCAATTGAAGCTTGATGATATTTATTTCCATATTTGTTAAACCAATCTTTGTGAACTTCTGCGAATTCTGCAGCACTCATCAACTTATGCTTATCATTGATCTCATCAATATTATTAAAAGTTGTAATGGATTTAATAATATATCCTTTTTGTTTTAAATTATCTACAACTTTCCAAAAAGTTGAGAGAATTTCCGGTGATGCTTGCTGTAGATATTTTCCTTCCGGAATTCCCAAGATAGGTTTTCTGTTAAGTTCTGGAAGGTCATTATCCCAATTGTCACATAGAATTGAAGCAACAATTTCGCTTCCCTTCAAATCTTGAGTGAAGAAACCGATATGATCAGCTGATTTTGAAAATGGGATAACTCCAGCAGTAGAAATTCTTCCAATACTTGGTTTGAAACCAATTACTCCACAAAAAGAAGCAGGACGAGAAATTGAACCAATAGTTTGAGTT
>JABIME010000109.1 GCA_018654125.1 Candidatus Cloacimonadota bacterium | reverse complement strand
CTATAAAGACAATGAAGCGCAATATTGAGAAGCTAAAATGTACTTCCGATTGTAAAATTCATAGAAAAAAAGTAAATGCGTTCCTAAATAGTTGTGAGAAAAAATTTGACCTGATCTTTATGGATCCACCTTATAATAAAGGCTTAGTAAATAGTACAATCGAGAGGATAATTAGCAACGAGCTTCTTACTGAAAATGGGCATATCGTCATCGAGCATTCTCCACGAGAGAAATTACAAGATGCATGGAAAGACATAGCAACGTATAGCAAAAATTATGGAAGCAGTGTAGTAACTGTTTTAGAAAATAACATATCTCAAGATGTTGATTGAACGGAGTTTGGAATGAAAATTTATAATACATTATCAAATACAAAAGAAGAATTTGTACCCGTAGAGAAGGGTAAGGTAAGAATGTATGTATGTGGCCCAACCGTATATAATTATTTTCATATTGGAAATGCCCGACCTCTTATTTTCTTCGATGTAGTAAAAAACTTCTTTGAATATATTGGAAATGACGTAACTCTTGTGCGAAATATTACAGACATTGATGATAAATTGATCAATAGATCTATAGAAGAAGATATTCCTGTTTCAAAAATTGCTGAAAAATATACAAAAGCATTTTTTAGTGATTGTGAAGCTCTAGAAATAAATCCAGCTGACCACCACCCAAAAGCTACAGAATATATAGGTGAAATGATTGAACTAATTAAGCAGCTTGAAGATAAGAGATTTGCTTATGAAGTAAATGGTGATGTATATTTCTCGGTTTCAGATGTAAAAGAATATGGTAAACTTTCAGGCAAAAAATTGGAAGACCTGCAAGCTGGAGCCCGAGTTGAAGCTAATAAGCAAAAGAAACATCCTGCCGATTTTACACTCTGGAAAAAAGCAAAACCTGGTGAGCCAAAATGGGAAAGCCCTTGGGGTGAGGGACGTCCTGGCTGGCATACTGAATGTGTGGTAATGTCCCGTAAATTACTGGGAAAAACTTTTGATATTCATGGTGGCGGAATTGATCTTATTTTTCCTCATCATGAAAATGAAATTGCACAAGCAGAAACATCTAATGGCGTAAGCTTAGCAAATTATTGGATGCATAATGGATATCTTAATATCGAAGGTGAAAAAATGTCTAAAAGCTTAAATAATTTTTTCACAGCTCGTGATATCCTTAAAAAATATGATGCTGAGGCGATCCGCTTTTTCTTTCTTTCTAAGCATTACAGAAGTCCAATAGATTTTAATGAAAATATTATTAAAGAATCAAGTCAGGCTGTTAGAAACTTCTATAATACAATAAGAAATGCTGACTATTTAAACATAAAGGATGCTGAATTTGATTATACAGAAAACCATTTGCAGCATAAAGATAATTTTTTGTCTGCCATGAATGATGATTTTAATACAGCTAAGGCAATTTCTGTATTATTCGACATTTCTAAAGCTTACAATAAAACAAAAGATCATACTTTCATCCATATTCTAATAGAATTAGGAAATGTACTTGGATTCTTTCTAAATCTAGAAGAAAAATTAAATAACGATATCAGTGAAATTTCTGGTGAATTAATAGAACTCCTTATCAGTTATCGGATTCGTTTTAAAAATGAGAAAAATTGGGAAATGGCAGATGCAATACGGAGTGATCTGACCAAATTGGGAATTACCCTAAAAGATACACCAAATGGAACTGATTGGAGTATTGAAAAGTAATATATTTTAAGTGAATATTCTGTGTTGTTTCATTTTATTCTAAATCCTTATCCTAAACCTTTCTTTGCATTTATTAATTATTAAAATCAAAACCTTTTTACTTACAATATTTTTTTATTCAAATAAACATAAAAAGATTTGACACATATGACCAAAGAAAATTTTTTGTCTATTCGGTCGTAATTGGTCTTTTTATAAACATAAATGTGAAATTTGTTGACAGAGAATTGTCAGAAAAATTTTCTGTTTCGACATCAGATTGCCGACATGGCTCAACGGTAGAGCACTCGACTTGTAATCGAGCGGTTGTGGGTTCGATTCCTACTGTCGGCACCATATAATGGAGGGGTTCCCGAGTGGTCAAAGGGAACAGACTGTAAATCTGTCGGTGGATGCCTTCGGAGGTTCAAATCCTCCCCCCTCCACCATTTTCTAACAATTAAAATAAGCGGGAGTAGCTCATTTGGTAGAGCATTAGCCTTCCAAGCTAAGGGTAGCGAGTTCGAGCCTCGTCTCCCGCTCCATTTTAGCAGCTCATGTAGCTCAGGCGGTAGAGCGCATCCTTGGTAAGGATGAGGTCAACGGTTCGAGTCCGTTCATGAGCACCAGAATAATAATAAACAAAAAAAATGCCAAGGAGGGAGAAATGGCTAAAGAAAAATTTGTAAGAAGTAAACCACACGTGAACGTTGGAACAATTGGTCACGTGGATCATGGTAAAACCACACTTACCGCAGCTATTACGCTTTACCTCAGTAAATCAGGTGGAGCAAAGTTTGAAAGCT
>JABIME010000108.1 GCA_018654125.1 Candidatus Cloacimonadota bacterium | reverse complement strand
CTAATAAATCTTATAGATTTCATACTGAAGAATATTCCAATGCGGATTAACCACAGAATCTTTGAAGTCTCAAATATTCAAACAAAAGCCATTGGTTTATCTCGCTTTCTAGAGAAAATAATATCGCATCAAAAACAAACTGCACTTCTCACAAAACAGAAATCTGGTATAGAGTTTCATAATAGGAATTACATCGAACATAAGCCGGGTAAAGTAGGAGAACTTTCTATAAATTCCGTGTTTGGTAAGGATGGGATTTTTAGTGAACACTTCGAAAAATATGAGCTGCGTGAAGGTCAGATAGATATGGCCAATGCAGTTCTGGATAATTTTGAAAAGAAGGAATTCCTGCTTGTTGAAGCAGGAACAGGCGTAGGAAAATCTTTAGCATATTTAATTCCATCTATTAAATATACGCATCAAGAAAGCAAAAAAGTGGTAATCTCTACAAATACAAAAAATCTTCAGGAACAGCTATTTTACAAAGACTTACCTGTGGTTAAAGATTGCATCAGCATCCCATTTAAAGCAACACTTTTAAAAGGTAGAGGAAATTATATTTGCGAGAAAAGATGGTTGGAAACAGCACTCGATCTAGACAAAATGATATCGTCCGAAGAGGTAAGATCCTACCTGAATTTAATAGTTTGGAAAGAATTTACAAAAACCGGAGATATTTCAGAGAATAGTTCATTTAACATGAGTAGAGACAGGCGAGTTTGGAAGAAAGTTTCATCCGATAGCTTTCTTTGCCGTAAAAAAAGGTGTCCCCATTTTAAAAGCTGTTTTTTAATGGATATTCGAGGAAAAGCAGAAGAATCGAATCTGGTTATTATAAATCATCACCTGCTTCTGGCAAATATGCAAAGCGAAAACGCTGTGCTTGGTGAGTTTGATAATCTAATTATCGATGAAGCTCACAATTTGCCACATCTTGCTCCGGCAGAGCTTGGCATCAGTCTTTCCTACCCAGATTTTAATAATTTTTTCAATCAACTGCACTCAGTCTACAATAAATATCAGAGCGGTATTTTGGTGAGATTAAGAACCGATGCTGTGAAAAGTGATTTCCCTTCTAAAAAAGAACTTCTCTTAAGAATTGAAGAGACAGAAAAATTAATTGATGATAAAAAAGATATTTTTGCAGAATTTTTCAAACAGATTGGTGATGTGGTTTCCCAAAAAGGTAGTTATGGAAAGTTGCGGATCACAAATATGGATGATCATTCATTCCTAACTGAAAATCTTGAAAAAGTAATACTTTTTTGGCAGGAATTCTCACGCACATTTATGAAAATAAAGAACATCTTTGGTGATGTAAATAAACAAAGATTCATAGAGTATGATAAACATAAAGAGTCATTAGACAGTATAGCAAATATGATCTCCGAATATCACAACATGCTTTCCACAATGCATAATCCGGAATTAAAAGATTTTGCTTTCTGGATGGAATCATTCCAAACTAACGACAAAAAATATCCAGCAGGAGTGTTGGTTTATTGTCCGTTAAATGTAGATCAGATCTTTAATGATAAACTATATTCAAGTGCAGAGTCAGTAGTGTTTACTTCTGCCACAATAGCTATAAGAGATAGTTTTAAATATTTTGCAAACAGGATGGGTTTGAATCTTCTGGAAGATGGATTTGTTCAAGAGTTGGTTGTGGAATCTCCATTCGATTATCAAAAGCAAACTATGGTATTAGTTGCAGGATTTCTTCCTGACCCAAAAGATAGATTTTTCTCTTCGCAAAGTATCGAAATAATCCGAAATGCAGTTGAGATAACAAAAGCAGGAACGATGGCGTTGTTCACTTCATATAAAAATCTGAATGAAGCGTATGATAGTTTAAGCGAGGAGATGTACGGCAAAAACATTCTACTGCTCACGCAAGGTAAAGGCTTGGGGCGCTCTGCAATGTTAAAAGAATTTCAAAAAAATAAAGATTCAGTTCTTTTTGGAACAAACTCATTTTGGGAAGGTATCGACGTTCCCGGGGAATCTCTGCAGCTTCTTATTCTATATAAACTACCTTTCATGGTTCCTTCCGAACCAATTGTAGAGGCATATTTAGAAAAATTGGAAGCTGAAGGAAAGAACAGCTTTATGCACTATATGTTACCTAATGCACTTTTAAAATACCGACAAGGTTTTGGTCGGCTTATCAGACATAAAACCGACCGTGGTGTAGTTCTGGTACTTGATAACAGAATATTCACAAAAAGGTATGGTCACTATTTTAAAGATACAATTCCTGCGCGTACATTCATTCCGCAAACCGATATTGAAATTTATGATCATTTAAGTAAATGGTTTAAAAAAAGACGGTGATTTATTTTTTTTGATAGATAAAAATAAATCCCAGACTCCACATAATCTTAGTCAACTCCACTCAACCCTAACTCCTTAAAAATAATTAAATTACAAATAAAATAAAAAAGATTTGACATATAAAACTCGAATTTGATTTTGACATCTCGTGCAAAATGCCAAGGTAGCAAAACAAAAGAAGCTACTTTAATGCCAAGCCTGCAAGACAGGCTTTTAGATCTTTGAGGAGGAAAAATGGCTAAAGAAAAATTTGTAAGAAGTAAACCACACGTGAACGTTGGAACAATTGGTCACGTGGATCATGGTAAAACCACACTTACCGCAGCTATTACGCTTTACCTCAGTAAATCAGGTGGAGCAAAGTTTGAAAGCT
>JABIME010000107.1 GCA_018654125.1 Candidatus Cloacimonadota bacterium | reverse complement strand
TTCCAATTTGATATGTTTCTTGAAGCTTGGTCCTAAGATCTTCTGAGAGAGATGTCATCTCATTGAAATTAGTTGTCCGTTTGTTAAATATCCAATTTAGGATCTGTTTTGCCCTATACTCTTTTTCACCAATTTCTAATAAGCGTTGAATTAATTCTTCGGGTAATAGATCAAGAACGTTTTTTCTCATTTTGCTGTTCTATTTCTTTAAACTCTTCTAAAGTTACAATAAAGCGCTCATGATCTTCAGCTATCAGATTTATACGGTTATTATAATAATCATTTTTTTCTACATACATTTTTTGGTCTTTAAATCTAACAACTTGCCCAAGTTCAGGAAAGTCCTCAGATTTTTTTAGGTAGAATTCTTCTTCGTAATGCAAACAACAAAGTAACCTACCACATGGACCAGAAATTTTAGAAAGGTTACTCAATAAATTCTGATCTTTTGCCATTTGAATTGTTACCTGATTGAACTTCCTGAGAAATGTTACACAGCAATATGTTTTACCGCACATTCCAAGTCCACCCAATCTTCTAGCGTCTTCACGGCCAGATGTTTGATGTAATTCAATTCTAGTTTTAAATTCAGAAGCTAGCTCTCTTACAAAATCTCTAAAATCTATCCTTCCATCAGCTGAGAAAAAGAAGGTAAGTTTATTTCCATCTAATTGATATATAGTTTGTAAGAGCTTCATTGTGAAAGGTTGTTTCTTTAACATTTCAAGAAACTTTTTCTCTGTTTCCTGCTCTTTCTTTTTAACTACTTCTAACTGTTTCAGATCTGCTTCTGTTGCAATGCGCTTTATAGAAGATATATCTTTTGAATCAATCTTATTACAGATCTGCTTAGATTCTACTGCACAATTCAAGATTCTGGCAACATCTTCTCCCCGCTCCACTTTTACTATCACATCAATATCTGGTTCAATGCTGTATTCTTTATTATTTAGATAGTAGCCTTCTCTTCCTGTACGAAAAACTACTTTTATATATTCTTGCATTATTGCTCCAATTTACTTTAATCTATATATTTACGTTATTAATCAAAAAACTTGTTTATATGTGTTACTGTAAAGTTCTTTCTCTGATTTTGAGAAGGATAAACCCCTACGTTTTTTTACAAGCTTTGCAGTTTCAACAAAGTCATCAAAATCATATTCATAAATTTTAGCTCCAGTTCCAATATTAAAGCTTGGAACATAATTCTTTATGAGATCTGCTCCAAATAAACTGCAGCCAATTCCTACAGTAGTTCCTGTATTTATTGTTGAGTTGATCCCTGTTTTAGAATGGTCAGCAATAATTGCACCCAAAAAATTACAATTTGAATCAACCTTTTTCTTTTGAGGATAAGAATAAATTGAGACTGATCCGTAATTATTTTTTAGGTCGCTATTATTTGTATCTGCTCCCAAATTGATCCATTCTCCAAGATAACTATGACCCAAAAACCCATCATGCTGCTTATTTGTATAACCTTGAAAAATGGTCTCTTCTACTTCTCCGCCAATTTTACACACAGGCCCAATTGAAGTCCCCTCATATATCTTTGCACCAACCTTAATGGTAGAACCCTTCCCGATATAAGCAGGACCAATAATTACAGCATTTGGCATGATCTTTACATTTTCATCAATAATTACAGGACCATCAGTTGCATCTATTACAACGCCCGGTTTCATTATTGCTCCATCACCGATCCACACATTGTAAGGGTTTATAACAGTGGTTCCCAATTCTGTTTCAAAATAGTTATCTTTTTCATAAAAAACATCATTGAAATCACGCTTAATATATTCAGCATTTTCAGAAATTAGTTCCCATATAAAATTCCAACATGTAATTTTCGCATTGTTCTTTTTCTTCAAATTGGAAAATAAATCATTCAAATTTTCTGAAGTAATATTTTGTTTTTTTGGAGTACATTTTACAGCTAGAATAGTATCATCACTTACCAAACACTCATCAACAAGCAAACTCATAATTGCTTTTTTGGAACTCGCATCTATCTTAATCCGGCTATTAATAAAGATAGTCTCTTCGGCTTTAATCTCATTCACTTTCCAATCTTTATGCCTCTCTTTGTAAATTGATTCTAAATAAGATGACACGATAATATTAGTCTCAGAAACATCTAGATAACTTGAAATTCTTTGGCGAAGTTTGAGAATTCCAACCCGTAAATCACCTGTAGAACGTGTGAGTGTGATAGGGAAAAAATTGTTCCACTTCTCGTCATCAAAAATTACAAAGTTCATGCGTTCTCCCTTCTATTTTTGAAGATCAATTATTTTGGGTTTTACTTCTTTAAACTTGGGCATTGCCATACCGATATTAGCATTAATATAAGTTGGATCACAAACAACAAAATTTGTAGCATTATATCTTACTTTATCTCCAAGCAGATCATTTTGAAAATGAACAGCAGTTGAGACGTGCCCTGGATAGTCTAAGCCAATCACGTTTAAACCTAAAATATTACTTATTAGATAAGAGAAAATAATAGATCTATCTTCACAATCTGAATATGGGTAGAATAGTGTCTCATCTGAAAACAAGCTTTTTTCACCACCAAATTGTTCACCATCTGTTTTATATTGGAAAGCTGTCTGAACAAACCGTAATAGAACATTTGCAGCATCTGCTTCCGTTCTGCCCTCTAGAATTGGCTTTAATCCGATTGTAAGCGAATATGTAGCTTCGTCAGATAGTGGAGCCTTAAAATACACTTCAAGATCTGTCTGTGGGTAATTTTTAAAATACTCTGCCGTTGTTTGATTATACGTTACTGGAATTGAGTACTCTGTATTTTCATAACTGAATTTCAATTCTTTCTCGATTAATGTACTTTTAACTTTTGGAGTGTCTTTTATACTGAGATCAATTAAATCATCAGCATTAGGATATTTCCCATCATACGTATTTATTGCTATGTTAAGCTGTTCTTTTTTATCAAAAGACAATGTATAAAATCTTTTGTCATCGATAACTACATAAGAAACACCATAAATTTTATTTTTACATGGAAGCAGCAAATATACATTATCTTCTGCAAATCCAACTTTTGCTTCATAACCAGATTTTGTAAGCATGAACCATAATAAAAGTCTGGCAAGATTCTGTGATTCACCTGAAACTTCTTTTGTTATTTCATTAAGTAACAAACAATATCCCCAATCATTCAGCTTAAGTTGCTCTCTGTAATCGCTGGTTTGAGTAAATAAAGTTGTGTGATCAATGTTGCTTATAGAATACCAGAAATCAGCAATTCCTTTTTCATTGATAGGGCTTTGTACTTGGATACCTAGATCTTGCTGATAATTTAATTCTAAAGGTAATCCTAAATAATTTATATTAATTCTTGGATCCTCAGTCATTTTAACAGTTACCAGACAATCATCCTGTTCTTTTTCCTCAATCTGCATTGTTGGTGGAACTTTAATTTCTTCTATTTTCTCTGCTACTTCTAATTCTTCAATATTTTGAGGCTCTACTTTTGGAATAGCAACTGGTTTTGGTGTTGTATCTTTCACATCAGCTTTAGATGCTTCAAATGGTTCCCAATTTTTTTCTAGAAAACTTGCAAAAGCTTTATCCTGCTCACTTATGTATTTTTCCAATTCTGCCTTCTGTTGTGATTTCCATGTTTCAAAATCATCTTGTGCACCAAGCAAAGACAAAAATGATACACATAAAACTATCAATAAAATTCTTTTAAACAAATTCATAATAACCTCCAGTTACTATTTCTTCTTGTTATTTCTTCCATGAAAACATATTTAATCCGCCCATTAATGCAACTGCAATAATGTAAAACGGTTGTACAATAAACCACACAGGATAAAACATCAACTTTTTTTTATCCTCACCAAAAACTTCATAACCATATTTTAGAAAAATAAGTTCAAATATCATCCTTAATAGAAGCAATCCAATTCCTAACTGCCAATAATTAAACAGAATTACAATCGGAAGGAAAGTAATAAAGAACACGCTTAGAAGATAAATAAAAAACTCAGGATTCAACAGTATTTGCCATTTCATATTGGAAGTCCATCTACTTCGCTGACTCATGAATTTTCCAATACTTTCTATTGGTTTTGTATATGCATAGCTATGATCTGTAAAGGCAAAACGGACTTTCTTTCCGCTTTTACGAAACAGCTGCATTAAGTTCACATCATCACCAGAGATGAGATGTTTGATCTTTGCGAATCCACCTACATCATTGAAAGCCTGTTTTTTGTAGGCTATATTTTGTCCGGAACATGAGAAATATTTCCCGGATGAAATTGCACCTGCTGCTGCAAATAACATTGCTAAAAAATCGAAATGCTCAAATTTCTTAATAAAACTTGTTTTATTCCAGTCTGCTAATTTTGTTCTTGAATATCCAATTACCATTTCGTTTTCATTGAAATTTGCAACCATCGATTCTATCCAATACTTTCCTACTAAACAATCAGCATCGGTCGATAAAATTTTTTCTCCTTCCGCAAGCTCGATAGCTTGAGAAAGAGCGTTTTTTTTGGGAGAGATAACATCTTCTCTTCCAGTCACATTTAATAATTTTATTTTAGTCCATTTAGTAGCAAATTTATTAACAATAGATTCTGTGCTATCAGTGGATCCATCATTAGCAATAATTATATCAAATTTATCTGAGGGATATGTTTGATTAACAAGTACTGTAAGTAATCTTGCAATATTTTGCTCTTCATTTCTGGCAGCTACAACCACAGAAACAAAAGGTTTTTCATTAGAGAATTTTACATCTCTTTTTCTTAAACCTTTATAAAATAAATGCAGGTAAAACAAGTATATTAAAAGAAATATAAATGTAACAGCATAAATAATTTGAAATATCACCTATCCCTCTTTATCAGTGATTCTATAAGTTCATCTAATGTATCAAGTGAATCTTGTACAGGATTTAACCAATCTGGTCCTTTCCATAATAAACTGTCGGGTCTTTCAATTATCTTCTTACGTTTTAAGATAAGTGCACCGCGTAAATCTATAGGACCTGGTTCGTGTCTGGGAGCCATAACCATATAATCTGGTCTGGTAGTATCAGGGTAAGTCTCTTCTAAAATTATAGAATCTGGCCAAACATAAGCTTTTCCACCCAGATCCACAACAAGCGAATCCATTTCATTCTCACGGTAAAATGCTGGATAGAAATTGTAATTCAAACTATCGCTAAGTGGTGTTGGTTCAGTTCCAACAATAAAGATCTCTTGAATTGTCTCTTCATAATTATTTTTTGGAAGTAAACCGGTACTTTTTGAAATTTCTACAGTAATAATTCCCTCTGGCTTCTCAAATTGTAATTCGTCTCCATTTACTATTGGATTTCCTTTGCTGTTTTTTGGAGAATCAAGATATACTGCTTTCTTCATAATATATGGCCATGAAGGCAGTGCTGCTGTTGCACCGGATTGCCCTTTTCCTAAACTTGTATTATCATCAAACCCAACCCAGATGCCAGTAACTAATTTTTTATTATAGCCAATGAACCAAGCATCTCTGAAATCGTCAGTAGTTCCAGTTTTACCAGCTGCGTTCCATTTATAACTTATAGAGCCAAGTGTTTCATAACCAGACTGCCAGCGGATTCCCACACCTGTTCCTTCATCGCAAACCGATTTCATTAAGCTTGCCATAATATAAGCTGCCTGTTCATTCATCACTCTTATCTTTTCCGGTTCATTCGATTTCAGGATCTTTCCATACTTATCTTCCACACGTCTTATATAGATCGGCTTTACTCGTTCTCCTCCATTTGGGAACGTTGTGTATGCAGATATTAACTCAAAAGGCTTTACTTCCATACTGCCAACTGAGAGGGTGTAGAATGGATATATAGGTGTTGTAATACCGAATCTTTCAGCAAATTCCATAACCTTTCTAGGGCCAATATCGAATATTGTTTTTGCTGCGTAAATATTCCGAGATTTTTTTAATCCGGTCCGTAATCTTGTATAACCGAAATTTCTGTTTGAGTAATTTTTCGGACTCCAGAAAAGTGTGTCATTTTGTATAAATGAAAAAGGTTCATCTTGAATAACTGTAGCGGGAGTATACCCATTCACAAGAGCTGTTGAATAAAGAATTGGTTTAAATGATGATCCTGGCTGTCTTACAGATTGCATAACCCTGTTCAACTTACTATGATTAAAATTCCTACCACCAATCATTACTCGAACAAAACCTGTTTCTGGTTCAATAGAGAATACACTTCCCTGAACGTATGGCGTGACGATATTTATAGTATCAACAGGGAAATCTTCGTATTTAAACTCATAATCATTTTTATCTTCAAACTTCTTTAAGTTCATATTCAAAACAGAATCTGCATATTCTTGGAGTTCCATATCTAATGTTGTATATATCTTGAGCCCACCCGCAAAAAGCTGAGTTGTGCCATATTCTCGCTCTAATCTTCTACGAATAAATTCTATGAAATAATCTTTTGCCTCAAAACTTCCGCTTGTTGCAAATAATTCTAACTCTGTATTATAGGCATCAGTATATTCCTGCTGAGTA
>JABIME010000007.1 GCA_018654125.1 Candidatus Cloacimonadota bacterium | reverse complement strand
TAGTTATGTTCCGTAAACCTACATTACCTTTTTCTTGACACCATTTATCTTTTTTTAGTTTAAATGATTTGTTCAATAAATATTTGAGGTTTATATGAAAAAAATATTTGCTATTCTCATCGTATTATATTCTTTTAATGTAGTAGCATCTGAAATTGAATGGAATACAACACATATCACTTCTCAAAGTTATTTCTCATTTTTAGAGGAAACATTTGAAGCAGATGCTTATTTAAATCCAATAGTAAAACCGGCAAATTATACGCAATCTGAGTTAGCTACATCTTCATTACCTAGTTTTAGAAATGCTGTAATAAAATTTTTCTCTAATGAGAAGATACCATCACACTTCCTTCATATTTGTACACCTGACAAATTATCTAAGAAGCCAGGCAACAGCATTAATAATTATAACTTACCTTTTAATTCATATTTGTATTTCAAATTGTTTACAGGTGCTGAATATTTTTCTAATTCTACCCGGAATACGAATTATTCCTACGTATATTATGGAACAAAATTATTTGCGGATATAAATAATACTCTTTATATTGATAGTTTTTGGTGGACAGGGCACTTTGATGGTGATGAAGAGTTTTTTAGAACATCTCCAATTATGGATAGCTGGTCTCAACACCCAAATGAAGATGAACAAATATCGGTGGATAATGCAAGTGGGAAAATTGTTTATAAAAAGAAATACGTTTACCTTAGTATTGGAAGAGGAAAACACATTATTGGAAATAACATTGGAGGAAGTATCATTTTAAATGATGCTTGTAACGATTATGGATATTTTAGCGGTAAACTAGATTTTAAGAAATTCTCAATTTCTATGATGCATGGAACACTGGTTCCTGACAGTACAAATGTGGATCATATTGGCGAGCCCATCTACAAAGATTATAATGATAAGTATTTAGTTATAAAAAAATTAGATTGGAAACCAAGCATACATTTGCATTTTTATGCTGGAGAAGAGGTTGTATACGGTGGGAGAAGTATAGATCCGAGTTATCTGCTTCCGCAAACTTTTTTGCGTGCCACAGAGCATAATTTGCAAGATAGAGACAATGTATTGGTATTTGGGGGAGTAAACTTTATACCCTTTTCTCAAAACACCTTCTATGCAAACTTTATATTAGATGAATTAAGCAGAAGTAAAATTTTCACAGATTGGTGGGGAAACAAATATGCTATTCAAGTTGGAAATTCATATCTATTTAATTCTAAAAATAATTCTAGGATAACATTTGAGTTCACAGCTGTAAGACCTTGGTTGTATACGCATAAAATTCTACATAATAAATACTCGCACGACGGTATTGGACTTGGATTCCCGGATGGCAGTAATC
Organism: Candidatus Cloacimonadota bacterium; assembly: GCA_018654125.1. Next base: position 39,661 of record JABIME010000007.1, on the reverse strand, counting down.
TTATACAATTTTCTAGTGAGCTTAACTATAAATTACTTAGTTGCTTAACAGGCAATATTCATTCATCATATACTAAGCAGGGTAGCCTCGGAAATGATTTCAGTATAAATTACGAAACCAGACCTGATGATACAGCAGATTGGCTAGAAGGTGATAAAACTGAAAAGATTGAAGTTAGAACAATTTTCAAGTGGCAACCACTTACGCATCACAGATTACTTTTTGGTCACTCAGCTTATAAGATCGATGAAAATGATATTGAGCATCAATTGAGCATAAGCTACCAGGCATCATATTAGCATGGATATATTTGTATTCATTTTTTCGGTATTCCTTTTAATACTTGGTTTAGGAATATTACGTTCATGGAAGATACACAATAGTAAAAAGCTAAACTATTCAATAGTTATAGCTTGCCGGAATGAAGAACACAATCTTCCAAAATTATTTAATTCTTTAACAGGGCTAGATTACCCAATTGATAAATTTGAGATTATAATAGTTGATGATGCTTCAACAGATAACTCATTAAATTTGATAAAAGCCTATTGTGATAAACAAATGAACGCAAGTTTCTTCCAAATAAAAGAAAAAAGTAAAAGGTACTTAGGGAAAAAAGCCGCACTTAAACTCGCTACTGAAAATGCAAAATTTGAAATACTTCTTTTTACAGATGCAGATTGTTTACTAAAAACGAACTGGATAAATTCTTATAATAATTATTTTTCTAAAGAAACAGGATTTGTTGCTGGCAGTTACGAAGTGACCGATGCGAGTAGTTTTCAAAGATTCTGCAACCAGATATCATCCGCGATCTATGCTTGTACTATCGGACTAGGATTCCCATTTAGTGCTGCAGGTGGAAATATGGCCGTGAGAAAGGATGCGTTTATTGAAGTTGGTGGATATGAGAAGATAAGAAAGAATTTAGCTGGGGATGACAAACAACTCTTAAACCTAATAGAAAGTACTTCTTGGGAGATTAGATACAATCCTGAAATTCTTGTTTCAACAAAGATAAATCCATCAAATTCTCACCACAGAGATAAAAGGAAATATGGCAAATTTGGGATGTCCTCTCCCCTGTTCCAATTATTTTCAATCTTAATATTTTTATTCTATTTATATCTACCATTTAGAATTCTTTTTGTTAAAGAATGGCAAAGCTTTTTGAGTTATTTTATTGGTGCATTATTATTTTGGATTGCTAATATTATTAAACATAAATTTAAATTTGTACCAATTGATATAATTTATATTGTCATCTATCCGTACTATTTAATTTATTACTCAATATTAGGTTTATCAGGAAATTGGGAATGGAAAAATTAATAAAGAATCGATATTTTTATTTTATCAAGATTATTATTACAGCCACAATATTGTATTTTATTTTTAGGAAAATAAATTTCCATCAGTTGTATCTTTCTTTCATAGATCTAAAATTATCTTATATCTTTTTAATTGTAATCACAGCTGGTATTAAAATATTTATTGAATATGTGAACTGGGGACATTTCTTAAAGATCAATCCAGAATATAACCCAAAGAAATCGGAAATCTTCAATTCACACATGATAGGACATGCACTACGTTTCCTGATTCCTGGAGGTCATGCAGTTATTGGAAAAATGTATTTCGTTAAGAACGAGAAGAAATTATCATTTATGTCTATTGGTATTGAAAAATTCTTCCAGATCTGGATGAATCTGTTATTTGCAAGTTTTGCAGCTATTTTCTATTTCAGAAGACAATTCATTTTACCAACTATTATTGCTTTTATTTTTATTATTTTCCTTCCATTTATTATTTATCTTCTTAAACATTTAGATAGAAAGAATAATCTTGCAATATACTTTAGGCAATACTGGAAGATAATTCCCAGAATTTTTATAATGCAGATATTGTATATGTTCATTACCATATTTCAATATTTTATTTTATTAAATAACTTTATTAGTTTTCACTTTTTCTCAGCTGTAGTTTCTATCCCGTTAATTTTATTCTCAAATTTAATTCCTATTACTTATGCAGGTTTAGGATTAAGAGAAAAATTTGCAATTGAGGTTCTGGCAAAATATGATATATCTTCGGAAACAGCAATAACAGTTTCTTTAACGGTGTTTATTTTTAACGTCCTTCTACCAGCACTTATTGGTTTATTTTATATTGTAAAAAGTAAAAAGAAAGAGAAATAGTAAACGATTTATACAGCATTTCTACAAGCAAATTTATACTTTTGCCTCTTCTATTCTAACCTTAACACCTTCTAAACAATTTTTACAAATATCAATTTGTTTTCGATCTGTTAATATTTGATTTCTAATTTTCGTTATATTTTTATTCTTCCAAAGTTTGCTTAAGTTTGTATCCATCACATTACCTACTTTAAAGTCTCCATCTTTATCAAAACAACAGATCGCAACTTCACCATCCCAGTTAACAACAGCATTGGTCCAAATACGGCGGCAACGATTCTTTATCCCATATTTTAATTCAAAATTATCACCATTGATCTTATATCTGCGGTATTTAGGGTTTGCTGGAAGATAATTTGCAATATCATCTTTAGAATATATTTGGATACTCTTAAGTTCCAGATTATCAACTTCAAGTTCTTTTGCTAATTGTTTTATTTCTTCTAATTCGTGTTCATTGTGCTTCATTACTAAAAATTGCCAATGTAATGATGGATTAGACTTTTTTAATTTCTTTTTTGCTGCAACGATATTCTTAACGTTTGTTACTACATTATCTAGTTTACCATTTATTCTGTATTTATTATAAGTCTCTTGAGTTGTTCCATCTAATGATACGATCATTGAATCAAGACCAGAATCTACAATTTCTTCAGCATTATAATTTATATTTCCATTTGTAGACACCAGTGTGAACAACCCTTTATCTGAAGCATACTTAACCATTTTAGAAAAATCTTTATTCAAATATGGTTCACCTTGATTCCACAACACAACCATAAACGCAGTTTTATAAGAATCATCAATTATTTTTTTAAAAACATCAAAAGTCATATAACCTTTAGTTCTTTTTAAGGTTCCATTACCAGATGGGCACAATGGACACTTTAAATTACATATATTTGTAGGTTCGATCATAATTATTGGTGGAGAACCCCAATATACAGCTCTCTTAAATATTAAGGAAATTGCGTATGATGTTATTACTTTAATTGCATTAATGAGCCTATTAAAGCTAAAACTCTTTTTCAATAATCTAATATTTTCGTGTAACATATATTTATCCTTAAAGGATTTTTTGTGAAAGCAGTTCTCAATGTCAAATGAAAATCTTTATTGTTTTAGGCAAAACAAAAACCCTGCACAAATGCAGGGTTTTCTAAAATATTTGTATATTAAAAATCCATCTGAAGTTTTGTTCCGAAGTAAATTTCTGAACCTTCAACAACACCCATTCCGTCTTCCATATCATCAATTATTCCGACTTCAGGAATTAATGATGCATTTTTATGAAGTTTTATGTTTCCTTGCAGGAATGCACTCATTCCGGTATCATCATCAGTAAGAGCATCATTTGAAGAAATCACATATCCACCACCAGCAGTAATCTTTGTACATCCAACAGGATAAGTAATTTGAAGAAATCCACCCATAGTGACTGTATCTATTACTTCTTGATCTACATCATCCCAACCAGCACCAGCATTAGTAGATGTTACCATCCCGTAATCTGCAACATTTAAACCATAATTTACTTGGCACTTAATAGCCACTTTATTCAAATTATATTTAATTGTTGTTGCAAATGCATATGCCATTAACGCATCATCAATACCCGATGCATCTTTGTTATACTTACTCATGTTTAATCCAAATGTTGGATAGATACCTAAATTGCCATTTTTATAATTATAACCGAGATTAATTTTTGGTATTAACGTATCGATATTATTTGCGCCTAAATTTGCAGCATCAATTTTACTTGGATTTGAAATACTTAAATAAATACCAAGTTTATTTGTAAACTTTATCATTGGTTTTCTTCCATCATAAAATGCACCATAACCAAATAGTAAATTTTCTGAACCGATAAGAACTGAGGTTGCTTGTGATGCAACATTTGCAGCAGTGAAGCCAGAGTATGTTTGACCAACTAATAGATTACATCCATCTTCATTTAAAATTATTTTACCATATATTAAGCGTGTATAAACATTCCCGGAATTATGTAGACCTAACTCTACTTTTCCAATATATTTTTCATGAAGATAATTTATTCCCATCCTACTTGTACTGCAATTTATCAGTTGCATGTCAATACGATTTTCTACACCTGTCATATCTTCATCTTTCATTTCATACCAATACCCAAGTCTGGCACTTCCATAAAAATCTACTTTCGCAAAAGCACTTGTAAGTAGTAATCCTAATAATACAATAGCAATTAATTTTTTCATTTCTCTCTCCCTATTTTTTATTTGATATAGTCTTTTTCTTCATTAATTAATATTTGTCAATCTACTTTTGATATGATTGATATTTGAATAATAGAAGCAAAAAAAAGCCCCGCATTACTGCGGGGCCTGTAACTAGTATCTATACAACTTAGAATGTGAATCCTAATTGCAATGTTAGTGTATCAGCCTTGAAATCATCTTCGTCTGCATCAAGAATCTCTTCTGAATACATTTTGTATTCTAATTTAAGAATTGAATCTTTTGTAGGATTCATATTCAAACCGAAGAGAATTGCATTGTATTCCATACCTTGTGCTAAAAGATCATCATCTAAGCCATCATATGTGTAATATCCAAAATAAGGAACTGGCTTGATCCAGAAAGGAATTCCAGGAACATAACTAACGATAGTATACAAGTTTAAATCACTTGTGTCATCATTAGCATCACCATTACTTACAAGTTGAAGCTTGATATTTGCCATTTCAGCAGCTGTATAACCAATATCAAAAGCCCAATCCATAATTGCATCAGTATCTAAATCTGGATCTTGTCCGCGCATCACAAAACCAGCACCAATATCAGCACCAGCTACATTATAATCAAAACGAGCACCGTAATCAGCATAATCGTACATTCCAATAGCAGACTGATTAATATCTAATGTGAAAAGCTGCCATCCTAAACCTTTTACATTACCATCAAATTTTACCATCCAGTCATTTTCAGGATTAATAAATCCCCAGCAAGCACCTTCAATAATATTAAGATTTGCAAAAGTAGAAGGATTTAATTCTTTTACTAATGGAACTGCAGTTTTACCAATAAGCACATTCACCATTGGGTGAAGCGCAAATTTTTTGAACATATGATTAATAGTAAAATTATCACCAGGCCATGCTGTATCACTAAAGTTAGCATGGAAACCATAATCAGCTCCCCAGTATCCAATTCCTACATAACCGCGAACTAATCCACCACCTTCATCAGCTGAACCAGGATATCCCATAATTGGATAAGTCATATCAGCTTCACCAGAAGCACCAGCAAAAAGGCTTGCTACAAAAACTAAACTAACTACTAATAAAATAATTTTTTTCATCTTTTTCTCCCTAGATTTTTTTTAACACACATTAGCTAATTTAAATTAACTAAACTTAATTACGATAGTTAAACTCACTTTTTAATTATCACATTCTATTCTTATATTATGAACATGCCTAAATGAATTTTATTCAGTAATTGTGTCAAGAAATTTTTGCTATATATATCTTATCTAATTGTATTATAATAAGTTAAATATTTTTCAGAGTAATTTGAACATGCTTATCAGTCATAGCTAAGTCTTTTTGTTTTAGATATATAGCTGTCACAAGACATTTATTCTTTTTTTGCATTCCTTACAATTGGAAGGAAAATTATCTCAAGTGGGTTCATCATGATATTCCCATTAATATCTTTTGCTGAAACATTAAATTTGTAAGATGAGTAGTTATTTAGTTTGTGTTGAGAACTAAAAATATAATGTTTAGAATTACTATTTAGAACAACAACATCTTCAACATTTCCAGTCTCAATTTCTATTAATTGTGTTTCAATATCATCCTCTAGTATGATTTCAGAAAAATGAACCGATATTTTAGGAAGGAAAGTATTTACAGAAGAACCTGTTCGGGGGGTTGATGAAACTACTTCCGGTGGAATTGAATCTATTAGCGTGTTGCCATCAATTAATAACGCCCCTTCCCCTGTAATATTATCTTTGCTATCTATTATTTCTTTAATAGTTATTTTGTATTTAAGTGTATCTAAGTTAGTTGTAAGAATAGAAAGTTCGTCTTCATATAAATAATGTGCGATTACATCTGAGTTGGTTTCTAATGAATCGGCAGTAACAATTAAGATCTCAGACACTGAAACGATTGGCTCTGAAAATTTAATATTAATATTGTTATTATATTTTACAATTGCTGATTCTATTTCTGGCTTTAAAGTATCGGCATAAGATAGGTATATATCTGTTATAGAAGACGTTACAGGATTGATAACTTCTTGGAAATATGGTTCACTTTCATAATCGTATTTTTCATTTGTGTTTTTATCGATAAAAGCCCTTATAATGTATTCTACTTTATTTAAATCTTCTATAATATATGTTCCACCAAAAGCAACTTTTGAAAACACTTCTGTTGAATCTGATGTTAAAATTGTCATCTGAATCTTCTTGTTAGCATCTTCTATCTTTTCGAATGAAAAATTACCAGAAATTCGGTTAGAGTTAAGTTCGCCACTTGCAAAAATATAAGTACTGTTTTTGCTTAGGAAATTACCATGTTCACCTTTGATCTTACTAGAAAAATTAAAATAATAATTTGTATCATTCTCTAACTCTTCCATGATCTTAATCGTTAATATGTTCCCGTCCCAAATGTATTTTTTCTTTAATATTGGAGGGTGGATATAAATTCCTAAAAAAATTGAATTACGTTCGATTGGTTTAGAAAATATAATTTCGATATTTGAATCGCTTATATTACTGTATTCATCTGGTGTTACAGAAACTATTTCTGGATTTATCGTATCTTTTTTCCCACCTGTAGGGCTTTTCTTATGACCACAAGAAATTAAAAATAAAAAAATTGTAAGAGAAATAATTATGATTATTAATTTTTTCATGATCTATTCTTTTTTGTTTTTATAAAACTTTCCATTCTGTAGGAAGAAAACGGTTTGCCTAATAACTTCATCATTATATTTTATAGTTAAATGAGTGCTGTGTACTATCATAAAATCTTTCATTTCAATAAGTTTTGTATTATCAACTGCAACTCTGCCATCATCTTCACCAGGAATGATTTTAGAAAAGTAAGAATTTGTACTTTTATCTCCTGCAATAATCCCAATTTCAGGAATAATTTGTTTAAGCTCTGATAAAATATTAGAATCCGTAGCAAGCTCTTGCCCCACATCTCCAACTATAAGATTATAAAGTTTGCTTTCTTTAAAATGATCGGCTACTTCTGATCCTTTATTGGGTGGGCTAAGCATTACGATTCGGCTGCCTTCAGGAAGTTCATGATCTTGAAGATAGCATCTTACAATTAATCCACCCATCGAATGAGTAACAAAATGTATTTTATCAAAACCAATCTTCTTATATCTTTCTACAATTTCAGATAATTCCTTTTCTGCCAATGATTCTATTGTCTCGCCATTAGATGAATATCCAATATTCTTTGTTGTATAGCCTTCTTCTTTTAATGCAATTTCAAGTTTCAACATCGAAAGCTTAACATCACCTAATCCATGTAATAATATAACACTTTCATTAATTTGTTTTGCCTGTAGATTAACTATAAAAATTGTTATTACAATAATGAACGTAAATACTTTCTGCACTATTCTGTTACCGAATATCTTCTTTTAAAAGCATTACTCAAAGTTAGTGAACTTGTATATTCAATATCTCCACCAAAAGGAAGACCTGTAGAAAGCCTGGTTATTTTAACATTTTTTCCTTCAAATTGCGAAGCTAAAAAATTTATTGTACTTTCACCTTCTGCTGAAGGATTCAAAGCTAGAATTATTTCGTTGATCTTCCCAGAGATAATCATCTTTTCTAATTTTGGAAAATTAATCTCATCCGGGCCAATTCCATCGAGTGGTGAGAGTAATTCATTTAACACAAAATATTTTCCCTTAAACTCATGTAGATCTTCAATGAGATATGCGTCTTGCGTATTCTCAACAACGCAAATAACATTTGATAGTCTTGTTTCATCACTGCAAAACTTACATGGTTCTGTTTCTGATAACATATTGCAAACAGAGCAATTATCATAACTTTGTACAGCAACCTTAATAGAATCCGCCAAGCTCACAGCATCTGCCTTCTCTTTACTAATAAGATGAATAGCCAACCGTTGTGCTGTTTTAGATCCAATTCCCGGAAGTTTCTTCAGGTTATTTACAAGATCTTCTAAAAAGCCATTAAACATTATTTATTGCCTTATTGCAATTTACTTTAAAACATTCCTGGTATTTTTAAGCCACCTGTTAGCTTACCCATTTCTTCTTCACTCGATTTTGCTATCTTGTCATGAGCTTCATTAACTGCAGCAATTATGAGATCCTCTAACATTTCTATGTCATCAGGGTCTACAACCTCTTTATCAATATTCAAAGAAACTAACTGGTTTTTGCCATTCATCTCAACTTTTACCATTCCACCACCGGAAGTTCCTTCTACAATCTTACTCGAAAGCTCTTCCTGAGCCTTCATCATCTCATCCTGCATCTTTTTTGCCTGTTTCATGAGATCCTTCATTCCTTTTTTTCCACCTGGAAACATACTCATTCCTCCATTTTAAATTATATTTTATTCAATAAATTTATTACTATTTTTAAAGTCAAATTAATATTCAATATCAAGCTCTAGCGCCAATTTATAAATTCTATTCTTTTGCTCACCTGTTTCATCTGCAACAAGTTTTACGGTCTTTTTCTTTGATTCTCCATTTTTTAATAATACAATAATTTTTTCTTCTAATTCACTATCGGTGAATGTTCTTTTTTCTGAACCTTCAACTAAAATTACAAATTCACCTTTTGCAATAATTTGCTCATTATTTTCAATTATATTTTTTATTGATGTACGATAATAAGTTTCGTAAATCTTAGAAATTTCTCGGGCAACCACTACTTTACGATTTCCAAAAATATCAAATAATCTTTGCATGAATTTATGTAATTTGTGTGGAGCTTCATAAAATACCAACGTATTTTCATTATCTTTAATTTTTTGCAGAATTTCATCACGCGTTTTATTTTTCTCTGGTAGGAATCCAATAAATTGGAATCTCTCGCAATTTAATCCTGATGCTACTAAAGCCGGTATAAATGCCGTAGCGCCTGGCAATACTTCCACTTTTATATCATTAGCGATAGCTTCTTCAATAATGATACTTGATGGATCTGAAATACCAGGTGTTCCAGCATCTGAGATGATTGCAATATCTTCTCCATTTTGTAATTTACCAATTAATTGTTCAACACGTTTGCGCTCATTGAACTTATGATAACTTATCATTTGAGTTTCAATATTATAATGATTCAACAACTTCTTAGAATTTCTTGTGTCCTCAGCTCCAATAAGTGATACATTTTTAAGAACTTCAACTGCTCTAAAAGTGATATCACCTAAATTACCAATTGGAGTTGGAACGATATATAGAATTCCTGTTTTACTCATTATTCTTACCCTTTTATAAAGAAAGGAAGCCCCGAATTTTCTGGGGCTTCCAATTTATATTAAGTTACAATTAACTAATTACTTCATCCATTCAGCAAAAGTATCAGGTGTACTTGGAACTACGATCTCACCTGAGATAACTTTAGCTTTAAGTTCTTCAACTTCTTCTAAGATCTCAGCAGGAACAAGTTTATATGATGTAGGAGCAATTCCAACACCGCCTTCTTTTAAACCGTAACCAACAGTTGATCCACCTGGGAATTCATCTTTTACGAGGAGTGCAGCAATGTTAAATATTGCATTATCAACTCTTTTCATAGCTGATGTAATTACATGCTCAGGAGCAAGTGAATTTTGGTCTCTATCTACACCAATTGCAAATTTATCTTGTTCTTTAGCTGCTTCAATAACGCCATCACCAACACCACCAGCTGCATGATAAACTATGTCAGCATTATTTTCATACATTTGATTTGCAATAGCTTTACCTTTGGCTGCATCTGTAAAAGAATCTGCATACTGTGCTAAAATTTCAGCATCAGGATTAGCTAATTTAACTCCAGCTTTGAAACCATATTCAAATTTCTCGATCAAAGGGAATTTCATTCCACCAACAAAACCAACTTTATTAGTTTTTGTCATTTTACCTGCAATATAACCAACTAAGAATGATGGCTCTTGCTCTTTAAATACAACACCAACTACGTTTGCTGGAGTTTCTTCACCATAAGCATAATCGATAATAGCATAATTTTGATCTGGATTAGCTAAAGCTTTCTCTTTAATTGTATCGCCCATTTTGAAACCAATACCCCAGATTAAGTTATTTCCAGCATCAAGTAAAGTTTCCATATTTGGTGAATAATCTGCATCTTGAGTTGACTCAAGATAGCTAACTGCAATAGCAAATTCTTTCTCAGCTCTTTTTAATCCTTCCCAAGCTGATTGGTTGAATGATTGGTCATTAATTCCACCAACATCTGTTACCATTGCAACCTTAATACCTGATTCCTTTTGTGCTTGTCCACAACTTACAACAGACAAAACAAATAACGCAAGAACAAAAATCGTAATAATTCTTTTAAACATTTGCATCTCCTTCCTTATTTTTTAAAGCTACTTCAATGTAGCATTTTTTTCTTTAACTAAACACTTTCAAATCACTTTTGGTGTCAAGTGATAAACCTAAAATTTATGTTCCTTCTCGTATGGAATACCATCAGCAGAAGGTGCAGCAGACTTTCCAACAAATCCAATGAGTACAACTATAGTTATTACATAAGGTAACATACTTATTAATTGAGAAGAGATCCTAAAATTAAACTGACCTAAGAACACAGCTATTCCTTGTGCTCCACCAAATAGCAAACATGCCAATAATGCTCCTTGTGGTTTCCATTTTCCAAATATCATTGCAGCAAGTGCAATAAAGCCATGTCCGGAAATTAAAGTAGGTCTAAAATTTGAAACAATTGCCAAGCTCATTGCGGCTCCACCAAATCCAGCAAAAACACCTGACATTATAACTGCAAAATAGCGAATTCGTATTACATTAATACCCAAAGTATCTGCTGCTGTAGGATGTTCACCAACAGATCTTAATCGTAAGCCGTATTTAGTTTTGTACATAAAAAACCAAATAATAAGAACCATAATTAATGCTAAATAAACAGTTGCGTATTGATTATCAAATATTATGCTTAAAAAAGAGCCTTCGGGAAAAACTCCATTTAAAGGTCTTGGCATTTTGTTATCAAGTGGAATAGATTTTGTCATTGTAGCACCCTCAAAGAACATCCGGCTTAAGAATAGAGCTATACCTATTCCCAAAAAATTAACTGCAATACCAGATACAACCTGATTTGCACCAAATGTTACGCTTGCAAATGCATGAAGAAGTCCAAACATACCACCGGCAATACCAGCTCCGATAAAGGCAATCCACGGATCGCCAACAAAATATCCGATTGCTGCGCCTGCAAAAGCACCAATTACCATCATACCTTCCAATCCTATATTAATAACACCGGAATTTTCTGATAAAACTCCACCAAGAGATGTGTATATCAGGGGTGTTGAATACATTAATGTTGTTCCAATTATCAAGGCAAGATTACTAAATATTGTATCTATCATTTTGAACCCCCTTTTTTATTTTTTTTGGTTAAGATTACTTTGATTAATTTTGGAATTGAAATAAAAAATACTATTGATCCAATTACAATACTGATCACCTCAGAAGGTGCCTGCATAAATGGTTGGATTTTTGCTCCACCATATTTTAGAGCTCCAAATAAGATTCCAGCTAATATGCACCCAAGAGCACTACTGTTAGCTATCAATGCAACTGCGATGCCATCAAATCCATAACCCTCCATTGCTGCAATAAGAGTTACTTTATGAGAAACTCCAACAACTTGTAATGCACCTGCAAGTCCAGCTAAACCACCAGCAATAAACATTGAAATGATCATATTTTTGTTTACATTAATACCACCATATTCTGCGGCAAATTTATTAAACCCAACTGCGCGCAATCTATAACCAAGTGATGTTTTATTAAGGATGAACCAAACTAATATTGCCATTAGAACTGCAATTGCAAAACCCCAATTCATAGGTGTTCTTAAAAGGTCTTTCCAAAAAGGATGCTGTAACAGCCATTCACGTCCTGCATCTGATTGTTTCCAAGTTTTTAGGATCATCATATTTGCTGTAGGTTGAATAGAATAGGAAGTTTCTCCTCCTGGCTTTTGGAATCCCTTAGTATATATTAGGAAATTCTGGAAATACAAAGCAATCCAATTCAGCATAATTGTTGATATCACTTCATGCACACCAAATTTTGCTTTAAAGTAACCAGCCAGTCCACCCCATATTCCCGCTGCTAATACGGCAGAAATAATTACGACAGGAATGTGGATCAATAATGGTAAATGTAAGAAATAGCCAGTTGCAGTTGCCACAACCGAACCAATAATGAATTGTCCTTCTGCACCAATATTAAACAAACCAGTCTTAAAAGCAAATGCTATTGAAAGTCCTGTAAGAATTAGAGGTGTAGCACGAACAATTGTATAGGAAATATAGCTGGGTTTAGAGAATATACCACGCAATATTATTCCATAAGCTTGAAATGGATTAAAGCCTGCAGCAGCGAGAAAAATAGCACCTACTACAAGTCCTAAGAAAATTGAAATCAAAGTAAATCCTATTGTTTTCTCAGTTGCGAAAATATATAGTTTCTTTCTTAAAGTTAGTTTCATACGTTGCCTCCGCCAGCCATCATTAATCCTAGTTTTTCAACTTCGGCATCTTTTGCATCTACAATTCCCACTATTTTACCTTCATAAATTACAGCAATTCTATCTGAAACATTCATGATCTCATCAAGTTCAAAAGAGATCAGGAATACAGCTTTATTATTGTCACGCTGTTCTATTAATGATTTATGAACAAATTCGATTGCACCGACGTCGAGTCCTCTTGTTGGTTGTGCGGCTATAAGCAAATCTGGGTCATTAGAAACCTCTCTGGCAATTATTACCTTCTGTTGATTCCCACCTGAAAGGGTTCTTGCCATTTTAGATTCCTCATTAGGACGAACATCAAATTTATCGATCAACTCTTTTGCATAGACCTTGATGTTATCATATTGAAGAACTCCTTTTCTTGCGAATGGACTTCTATAATAATTTTCTAGTATTGTATTTTCCGATATATCAAAATCTAAAACAAGACCTCTTTTTTGTCTATCTTCTGGAATATGCGATATTTTTTTATTTATAACTTGGAATGGTGTGTTGTTTGTAATATCTTCACCATTAATCTTTATAACTCCTGATTCTACTTTTCTAAGACCTGTAATTGCCTCTAACAATTCGGTCTGTCCGTTGCCGTCAATACCTGCAAGACCAAGTATTTCACCCTTCTTAACAGAAAGGTTAAGTTTATCTACAGCAATAATGTCTCTGTTGTCTTTAACAACAAGATCTTTAATCGAGAAAATTTCATTACCTGCTTCTTTCTCATTTTTAGCAACACTAAAACTTACTTCCCTTCCTACCATTTTAGAGGCTAAACCCTCTTCATCAGTTTCAGATACAACTACTGTTTCAATGTGTTTTCCACGTCTAATTATTAAACAGAAATCAGCTGCATCTGTAATTTCTTTAAGCTTATGACTAATAAGAATTATTGATTTTCCCTCTTTAGTTAGATTCTTTATAATTTGAATAAGTTCAACAATCTCTTGAGGTGTTAAAACTGCTGTTGGTTCATCAAGTATTAGTATTTCTGCACCACGATATAGTGCTTTTAAGATTTCAACTCTCTGCTGCATTCCAACAGAAATATCTTCGATCTTTGCATTGGGATCCACATAAAGCCCATACCGTTCGGAAATCTCCTTAACGTCTCTAAGAGCTTTCTTCATGTCCAGAACACTAAATTTGGAAGTTGGTTCTCTACCTAAAATAATATTCTGTGCTACAGTAAATGGCTTTACCAGCATGAAATGTTGATGCACCATACCAATTCCATGATCAATAGCAATATTCGGATTTGTGATATCTACTTTTTTCCCGTTGATCATAATCTCACCTGATGTGGGACTATAAAGTCCGTACAATATGTTCATTAAAGTAGATTTTCCAGCTCCATTCTCACCAAGCAGTGCATGAACTTTCCCTTTAAATACATCCAGATTTACAGAATCATTCGCTACGAAACCACCAAATTTCTTGGTAATGTTTTTCATCTCAATCACTTTTTCGAGTGATTGTGTTACATTTTCATATCCCATATTACACTCTCTTTTATTTATAAATTATTTTTTTGTTTTATTTAAGTGATGTGTCAAGAATTATATAAATCATAACAATATTTAGTATTAATAATTAATACCAATTCCTATGTTTATAGAATTGATTTTTGCATTTCCAGTCATCAATCTTTGATACCCAATAGCAAATTTTATTCGCCAATAGTGAATATTAATATCAGTAATTATTTTTGATACAGGATGTTCATTCAACCAGCCAATATTAGCTGCAATCTCTAATGATACGGGCTTTACAGGATAGATCTCAAACCCTGTGTTTAAGCCCATCCCCAAATAACTATTATTTCTTTGCAATCCTTTTACTCCAATTCCCCAAAACCAATTAAAATTATGAAAACGTGCTCTGTAATAATCTAGAAATAATTCATAATATTCCATTTCATCATTTCCATTATCAAGTTCTTCAGATAATTTTTGATAGTTGAATTTCAAATTCATCATTCGTAGAAAGAAGATACTACCACTCAGAGAAATCCCATCTAGATCGTTTGAATTATAAATATATTTTATATCGATTTCTGCATCAAATGAATTTCCATCATCAGCATATCTTCCTGAGAAATCGTTGTAATAAATATAGGGTTGAATTCGAATTGAATTATATGAGCAGTTACTCCCAATGAAGGTTTCATAAACTATTGACCAGAATAAGTTATCAAATGGATCATCTTCATCCTCATCATAATTATCATCTTCTTCATTTTGATTATTATTGTTGTGTTCAATTGGCTTATTTAACTCATCTTCAAAATCTTTAAGTTTTCCATCTTCACCTGCAATTACAAATTGAATGAAAACAGCAAGTATAATAAGAAGCATAAATAATTTTTTCATGGTTTATATGTTAAACTTCAATCTATTTTGTCAATATGAAACAAGTGCTACAAACAAAAACAGGGAGCAAGCTCCCTGTTAATATATCGAATAAGTCTTTTTTATTGATTTACTGATCTTTGTATTTCTTTAGAATTTCCAGAACCTTATTAATGTCTGCTTCTGTATGATCTGCATTAACCTGGAATCTGATCTCTTCATCACCTTTTGGTACAACTGGGAAATTTAAGCCTGTTCCTAATACACCATTTTCTGTAAGATAATTAACAAGCTTTGTTGTTTCTGCAGTGTCACGAACCATTAATGGAACAACAGGATGAGGTCCTTCAATTGTTTCAAAACCTAATGATGTTAATCCATCTTCAAATTTCTTGGTCATTGCAGCAAGATGAGCTAATCTCTTTACGCCAACTTCGCTATCAAGAATTTCAAGAACCTTTAATGTTGCTGCAGCTTCTGAACATGTTATAGGATTTGAATAAATATACATTGGAGCTGTTTCACGAAGATAATCTAAAACTGTTTTAGAAGCGACAACATAGCCACCATTCACGCCATATGCTTTTCCTAATGTTCCAATTAGAATATCAACTTTTGCTCCAGTATATTCTTCCGTTCCTCTTCCGGTTTTTCCAAAAGCTCCAACGCCATGAGAGTCATCGGCAATTGTTGTTACACCTTCTTCAAATTTATCATTAAATTTAGCACAGATTTCTGAAAACTCTTTTAATGGAGCAAAATCACCGCGCATGCTGAAGATACCATCAGTAATAACTAAGCAACGCTTTCCCTTTCCAACAGCTTCATTCATTTTTGCTTCCAGATCTTTCATGTCGTTGTGCTTGTAGATCATTTTTGCTGCAGGACGTGAAAGTCTCATTGCTTGAATAATACAATTATGATTTAATTCATCGGAAACTACTACGGTCTCTTTTGTTGTAAGAGGATAAATCACACCCAAACTTGTAACATATGCAGAGCTGAAGATCATGCCAGCTTCACGCTCGTGAAATGCTGCAAGTTTTTCTTCTAATTCTATATGTGGAGTGTGAGTTCCACTGATAAAACGAACTGCTCCTGGGCCTACACCAAATTTTTGTGCAGCTTCTTCTTCCGCTTTAATTACTTCCGGATTCATTGACATTCCAAGATAGGAATTTGCATTCATTTTTATGAATTCCTGCTCGTTAAAACCAACTAATTTATAACGTGGTCCAAATTCACCTTTTGCTTCTAATACTTCTTTGATAACTAGTTCTGCGCCTTTATCCCTTCCGGTTGTTCGCAGATCATCCAAATTCTTATCGAGTGCAGCATTTAATCTTTCTAGTGCCATACTTCTCTCCTATTTATTATTTTTCTATTACAACTACAGCTGTTGCGTAATCTTTTAGATGAGCGATTGAGACATGGCTAAACTTAAGATCACGTTCTTCAAATATTTCCTTTGTTCTTCCATAGAGCACAATTTCAGGTTTCCCAAGTTGGTCATTAACTGTTTCGATCTCATTAAATTTAAGACCATTGCTCCAACCTGTTCCCATTGCTTTTAAGAATGCCTCTTTCACTGCAAATCTTCCTGCAAAATTCTGTGCTCCATTCTTAAATTTTCGGCAATAATCAATTTCAGTTTGAGTAAAAATCTTCTTTACGAACTTATCATCTTTTTTAGAAACTTTCTCTACTCTTGGAACTTCAATTATATCAATGCCAATGCCAAAGATCATTATTTAAATTTTTCTCCGAGAACTTTGAGCATATCTTCCGTCATTTTAGCAAGGTCATAATCATAATGCCATCCCCATTCTTCTGCTGCTGCCGAGTCATCCATATTGTTGGGCCAGCTTGCGGCAATTGCCTGACGGACAGGATCGATATCATAATCCATTGTAAAATCAGGAATATGCTTTTTGATAGAGGCAGCCAACATTTCAGGATCAAAACTCATTGTACTAATATTGAAAGCATTCCTATGAATAAGCTTAGCAGGATCAGCTTCCATCAAATCAACAGCTGCTGTTAATGCATCCGGCATGTACATCATATCGAGGAACGTTCCAGCTTCTAGGAAGCAAGTGTAAGCTTTCTTTTTGATCGCTTCATAATAAATATCTACAGCGTAATCTGTTGTTCCTCCACCGGGAAGAGTTTCATTGGAAATAATACCGGGATAACGTACACCACGAGTATCTACGCCGAATCTTTTATAATAATAATCACATAATAATTCACCTGCAACTTTTGTTACTCCGTACATTGTGTTTGGTCTTTGAATTGTATCTTGAGGTGTATCATCAGCTGGTGTTGAAGGACCAAATGCCCCTATTGAACTTGGTGTGAAAACTGCACAATTTCTTTCACGAGCAACTTCCAAAACATTATATAATGCATTTATATTTACATCCCAGGCAAGGTTAGGTTTTGCTTCAGCAACTCCCGAAAGTATCGCTGCTAAATGATATACAGTATCGATATCGTATTTTTTTACAACATCTGCAACTTGTTGAGCATCCGTACAATTTACAATTTCAAATGGACCTGATTCTAATAATGCTCCTGTTGGTTTTGTTCTATTGCCACCTGCTACAACATTATCGTTTCCATAAAGTTTTCTTAATAACATTGTTAATTCTGAACCGATCTGACCTACTGAACCTGTAACTAAGATTTTTTTCATAATATCTCCTAATGAATGACATTAACATGAATATCATTCGCATCTCATTTTTTTTGGAAAAATGTTTTTGGGCTTTATTTTGTCAATTAGAAATTATCTGATTAGAATAATTTTTGCAAAAATATTTTTTTAATAGTTTTAACATTACAATTGACAGTCATTTAGCTCAAAATTACCGTACTGAGTTTTATCATTAATGGGTAAATATTAGAGGAATTTGAATTTGAGAGATGAGCTTACATTTATTGTAAATGGATTGTTTTGAATAATAGCTAAAACTAATTCAGTATTTAAATCTATCCTTACATATTTTCTGCTTGACCCGATATTGTATAATTTTCTGTATTCATTAATGGTAAAAAAATTGCAAACTATGTTTCATCCTGATCAATTTCAGGGTTTAGGAAAATTACGGTGTTATTTTGAGGGCTGGTATTTTAAGGTTTTAAATGCTTCAGAAGATAAGGCATTTGCTTTTATTCCGGGTATAGCTATGGATAAAAATGGAAACCAGCACTCATTTATACAAGTATTAAATGGTAAAAAACTGACGTCTGAATATTATAAATTCGATTTTGATGAGTTCCAATCTGAAACAGGTAAATTTAAAATCAATTTAGCTGACAATTCTTTTTCTTCAAATTATATAAAACTTGATCTACCAAATATAAAAGGACAATTCAACTTTTCGCAACAAGTACAATGGCCTAGCAAATGGTACTCACCCGGCATTATGGGTCCCTATTCTTTTGTACCATTCATGGAATGTTATCATAGCATACTCAGTATGGACCATAGCATTACAGGTAAATTAACATTTTATGATGAGTTTATTGATTTTAATGGTGGTAGAGGATACATTGAGAAAGATTGGGGTCGTTCGTTCCCAAGTGCTTATATCTGGATGCAGACAAATCATTTTAGTAAGCAAGGCATTTCTTTAAAGGCTTCGGTAGCTAAGATTCCCTGGTTAGGAAATTCCTTTGTAGGTTTCATTGCTGGTGTATGGTTACATGATCGTTTGTTTAGGTTTACAACTTATAATTCTACCAGAATAGTAAAATGTTTTACTGATTTGGATAAGGTGGAATTAGTTCTTGAAAATAAAAATTATAGTTTAGAAATACTTGCTCATCGAGAAGCAGCTGCTATGCTAGCATCACCAATATCCGGATTTATGCACGGAAGAATTGAGGAAAGTATGACAGTAAAGGTTGAAGTAGTATTATCAGATATTAAAAACAACAAAATATTATTGCATGATACAGGACGAAATGCCGGACTTGAAATAGCGGGAAATGTGGCAGAAGTGTTTGTGTGAATTTTTTCTAAACTTTTTAGTAAATTAAGAAATCTTCTAAGTAATTATCTTCTACAAATCTTAAAGAATATAAATAAAAATATTTAATTCAGATTTAAAAAGTTATCTCTTGTATATGTATAAAACATCCTTTATTAAAATTTTACTTGTATAATAAACCTGCCTAAAATTTATGGTCACATTAATTAGTAAATCAAATTATTAGTTTTATAAATATTTTTTTTTCAGTTTGTTAAACTTCAAAATGAATAATTTTTAATAGAAAAAAAGAGGTAATAAAATGGATATTAAAAAATTTAGAAATATTGGTATCAGTGCTCATATTGATTCCGGTAAAACAACATTAGCAGAGCGAATATTATATTATTGCAATAAGATATATCGAATTGGTGAAGTTAGAGGTAAAGATGGAGTTGGCGCAACAATGGACTCCATGGAATTAGAAAAAGAACGAGGCATTACCATTGCATCTGCAGCTACAAATGTGAGATGGGACGGACACAACCTGAATGTTATCGATACACCAGGTCACGTTGATTTCACAGTAGAAGTAGAAAATGCTTTAAGAGTTCTAGATGGAGCAGTTTTGGTTCTTTGTGCTGTTAGCGGTGTTCAATCGCAATCTATAACGGTTGATAGACAACTTAAAAGGTATGGCGTTCCACATATTGCATTTATTAACAAATTAGATAGAGTTGGAGCTGATCCCGAAAAAGTAAAAGATCAATTATGTGAGAAACTTGATCACAATGCAGTTCTTATGCAAATTCCAATTGGTTTGGAAGATAAATTTGATGGAATAATCGATTTAATTTCCAGAAAAGCAAGATACTTTACAGGACCCAAAGGTGAGCAAGTATTAGAAAAAGAAATACCTGCTGAATATGTAGATAAAGTTGAAGAAATGCGAGAAGAGATGATCGATGCTGTTTCAATGTTCGATGATGAACTTGCTGAGGCTTTTTTAGAAGGAAATGAAACTGAAGAGATGATAATTGACGCAGTACGAAAAGCAACTATAGCAATGGAAATGACCCCTGTTTTTGTTGGTTCGGCATTTAAGAATAAAGGTGTTCAATTACTTCTTGATGCTGTTGTTCGCTATCTTCCAGATCCAACAACAGGAACTAACATTGCTCATGATAAAGATGACGATAGAAGAGACATTGAACTTGTTTCTGATCCAGACCTACCAGCTGTTGGTTTAGCATTTAAATTAGAAAATCAACAATATGGACAACTAACATATTTACGAATCTATCAGGGAACTATTTCCAAAGGCTCAGACCTAATGAACGCTAGAACAGGAAAAAAAATAAAAGTAGGACGTCTAGTAAAAATGCATGCCGATAATATGGAAGATATCACAAGTGCAAGAGCTGGAGATATTGTGGCTCTATTTGGTGTTGATTGTGCACTGGGAGATACATTTAATGGTGATGGGATAAATTATACGATGCGTGAGTCTTTCGTTCCAAAACCTATAATATCACTCGCATTAGAAGTTCCAGACAGTAATGATCTTGATAAACTTTCAAAAGCTTTAACTCGTTTCACCAAAGAAGATCCTACATTCAAAGCAAATGTAGATAGAGAAACAAACGATACAATTATACACGGTATGGGTGAATTGCACCTGAATGTTTATATTGAACGTATCAGACGTGAGTATGATGTAAAGTTAGAAGTACGAGCACCACAAGTTTCTTACAGAGAAACAATTAAGAAAGCTGTTGAATTTGATTATATACATAAGAAACAATCTGGTGGTCGTGGTCAGTTTGCACGCATAAAAGGTGTTTTAACTCATTCTGGGAAAGATGATAATTGCTTTAGAGATAAGATCCGTGGTGGAAATATCCCCAGCCAATTTATTCCCGGTTGTGAGAAAGGATTTAATTCTGCTTTAGAAAAAGGTGCTCTTGCTGGATTCCCGGTTGTTGGTGTAAAAATGACTTTAGATGATGGTGATTTTCATGCAGTGGATTCTTCTCAGTTAGCTTTTGAAGTTGCAACCAGATCTGCATTCAAAGAAAATTATAGAAAAGCAAAACCAATAATTCTTGAACCTGTTATGAAGGTTTCGGTAGAAACTCCTTCTGAATTTCGTGGGAACATAATGGCTATTATAAATCAGAATAGAGGTCTTGTTTCTGATACAGTTATTGATAACCATTTTACAAGAATAGATTCAGAGATGCCCTTATCGGAGACATTTGGACTTGCTACTCAATTTAGATCAGTAACTCAGGGTAAAGCAGATTTCACAATGGAATTCAGCGAATATAAAGCTGTACCAAAAAGTATTGAAGAAGATATTTTAAAGAAAATAGAAAAGTAAAAAATTTGCAGTTAGCTTTTAGCAAGTTAACAATTAGAAAAAAAACCTTCGATTATTGATCGAAGGTTTTTTTTAATTTTTTCTATTTCACCAACATCAATTTTGCAAACATTCCATGCAACTTTCCAATTAATTTTACAAAGTGAAGTGAAATAAGCAGAAGTAACGTTCCTACAAACGGTAACAACGGTAAAAGCCATTTGTGAGTATATGCGTCTGTACCGTTTATTTCCATTGGTAAATGGAATATCAATTCTAGGATAGGTGCAGCAACAAGCGAAATTGAAACAGAGAATAAAGTTACAACCAATGTGAAATATACAATTCCTAAAGGCATTTGCAATATCATATAAATAAGTGTTTTCCAAGTTATCCCTGATGATATCAAAGCCTTAAATTTACCCCACCAGCCTTTGTCATTAGCTACGAACATGGATTTTCTCGGCATTCGGATTCCTAGCATTAATTCTACAATTCTTCCTTCTAATAATGCAATTCCACGAACTGACAATAAAAAGAATCCTGCTAGTGGAATACCAATAATGAAGATCAATAATGGAATTATTGTTGATAGTCCTGTAATTGCCCAAGTAAAATAAATAATTCCGGTTAACATTGATATCACCATATAAAGTGAAGCACCCCAAGCTCTAGGATCTGCAATAACAAGTAGGAACTTCTTCCACCAAGGTCTTTCATCTACCTCTACTGAAGGTGCAAGTATGGGTTTTAGATAGTCATCCATTTTTTTATATTCTGCAATTATTTCAGAATGATCACCATAACTTTCTATAGCCTGTTCTAGTGCATCTTCTTCAGAAATCTTCTCTTCAGCATTCAAAGCATTTTCCATCGAAGTTCTAATATGTTCTTCTGCGTCCGAGAGTACATCTTGGATTAGCGCTTTATCACTTCCCTTCAATTCCTGTTTTATTACAGATAAGAATTCATCAATTGTTTTATACATTTTCTTCTCCTAAAATATTATCTACATATGTTTTGGTTACTTTCCAAATGTCCTGCCATTCCTTTAAAGTATTTATGCCTGTTTCTGTGATCTGATAATACCGTCTTGGTGGACCTGAAATTGATGGATCTACGTGACTATCCAATAATTCTGCTGCTGCCAATGAACGCAGGACTGGATATAGTGCACCTTGTTTCATCATTGGAACACTGTTCCCTTCACCCTCAAGGTTCTTTGCAATTTGATAACCATACATTGGTTCTTCAGCTTTCTTCATTATGCTTAATAGAACCATCGAAACAATACCTGAGTTCAGTTCTTTTCTAAATTTTTTATTTGGATCTGTTGATACAGTCAAACCTTATACCTCCTATTTTTATTAGCAATTCTATATTACTGTTTATTTATCTTTACTAATAAGTATTAAGTATTATTAAGTTATTATTAGGTCAAGTAAAAAATATTTTTTTACGTTTGGATATTTAGTATAATTGCTATAAGTTGCCACCAAGTTTGGCCAAAAGAGATAAGAGTTGTTATCAAATCTCTATTCTTTTATGCAATTTGTTTAAATCTATCCTGTTTCACTCCACAAACTGGGCATTTATCCGGTAAGTGTTTTTCTACTACATAACCGCATACACTACATAAATAATATTCTGTATCTTTTTCACTCATAGTATTTAATAGTGCTCTTTCGTATAACCTTAAATGTACTTCTTCAGCATCTCGAGCGTGAGTGAAAGTTATAGAAGCTCTTTTTTCTCCTTCCGCTTCTGCAACTTTTATTAATTCAGGATAAATATTATTTGTAACCGTTTTTTCACGGTTAAAAGACTCTCTTAAATTTGTATCGGAATCACTTACAATAAGATCTTCTAATAGTTTTAAATGGTTGGTTGCATGCACATGTTCTGCCTGGGCAATTGCTCTGAACAAGTGAGCAATTTGGGGAAATTCTTCATCATCGGCTCTTTCGGCAAAAGCAGCTAATCGAAAATAGGCTTTTGCTTCACCTATGAATGCCTTATATACATTTTCTCTGGTTTTCTCTTTCACTTATGTCTCCTGAATTCACTTTCAATTTAATTATTCACAACTATTTTGGAGCAAATTTAATAATCAAATACTTTCAAATAAGTAAATTATTTATAAATATATTTAATTTTTATTCCCATTCAATAGTACCCGGTGGTTTGGTTGTTATATCATAAAGTAGGTTTCCAACACAATCGATCTTTCGAATTAAATTTGAGAGTCTTTGGAATTCTGTGAAATCCATTTCATAAACACTGGCAGTCATTGCATCTGTAGAACATACTGGACGCATTACAAATGTTTGCTCTGTTTCATTAAACAATGGTAAACTTACAACCGGCATCTGCCAGATCTCTGGGATGTGATCTGTGTTTTCTCTTAACACAGCATCCACTTCTCTAAGCTTATCAACAACATCTTTTTTTAGAAAAAGTTTTTTCAGCTTCAAATCAACAGATTTTGTACTGAAAACAATTCTATTAACCGATTGGATTTTATTGATAGCTTTGGATGCTGCAATTTTCAATATTTCCCAATTTGGTTCAATTCCTTCTTTGAACCAAATAACAGCCGGATGGTGATATGTTCGGAAATCTCCCTGAACACCAACACTTTTAATCGGCAGGATATTTCCTGTTAAAGCAAATTCAGAAAGTATCTCATTTAATTTTGTGTTGTCGTTTAAAAAATTGTTGGATGGTTTATCAGTATCTGAACAAATAACTCGGATAGCTAAACCCGGACCTGGGAATGGATGACGGTAAACAAGTTTTTGCGGCAATCCTAATTCATCTCCTAATTTGCGAACTTCATCTTTATATAATTCTTTAATAGGCTCAATTATTCTGCCTTCTTCTATCAATTTCTCAATTTCACTTACACGATTATGATGAGTTTTTATTTTTGCTGCTTTATCTGTTGATCCACTTTCTATAGTGTCTGGGTATATTGTACCTTGCACTAGCATCAATTCTTCCTGTTCTTCTAATTCCGCAAGTTCATTATTAGCGATATCTACAAACATTTTTCCAATAATTAGTCGTTTTGCTTCAGGTTCAACAATACTATCCAATTCTTTTAGATATGACTCTTCAGCATTAATTATCTTGATGTTCCTAAAACAAAGTTTAGCAAAATATTTCATAATTTCTGATGACTCATTTTGGCGCATAAATCCTGTATCAATATGAATTGAATAAACGTTCTCATTTCCCAAAGCCTGAATACATAATTCTAGTGCAACAAGTGAATCCACGCCACCTGAAAGCAAAAGAACTAACTTTCTACCCTTTGATTCATCCTTGATCTGCTTGATGAGTGATTCTTTAAAATTATGAGGATTCCAATTACGATCTTGTGTACAAACTGAGATGAATTTATCCAGCATTTTCAAACCATTTGTTGTATGTGTAACTTCAGGATGAAATTGGACTCCAAAGAATTTTTGATCAAGTGATTCATAAGAAGCGATTTTGATCGTATCAGAAGAAGCTGTGATTTTGCAACTTTCAGGTAATTTTGAAACATGATCTCCGTGACTCATCCAAACTGATTGCTTTAGCTCTAATCCAGCAAAAAGTACCGAATCTTCTTCACATGTAATAATGGTAAATCCGTATTCTTTATTCTCACCGCTTTCAATTATTCCACCTAACATTGAGGCTAATATCTGATGCCCATAACATATTCCTAATATGGGAATTTCAATATCATTTATGTTAATATTAATGCGATATGCATCATCCGCATTCACAGATTGTGGTCCACCGGAGAAGATCATGCCAATGATATCTTGGTTAACTGAGAATTCTTCTGGATGGTATATTTCGCTGTAAACTCCTAAGTTACGAATACGTCGTGCTATTAGGTGAGTATATTGCCCACCAAAATCAATTATTGCTATTTTTTTCATTAATCCTCAAATATCTTTTTCAAACACTCACTATAGAATTCATGCTCAATATTCAAACCTTCTTGTTCAACCTCTTCTAAAGAATTACATCCAATAAGATCAACTATGCTTTGTCCGATAATTTTTCCTGTATCAAGTCCCTCATCAACATAATGAACTGTAATTTTTGTTGTTATTAATTTATTCTCAAAAGCCCAATCATAACCATGTAAACCTTGATGTTCCGCGGTGTCTGCAGGATGAATATTAATTATCTTTTTCGGGAATTCCCGTATGATCTCAGCTGATAGTATCTTCATATAACCTGCTAAAATTATATAGTCAGGATTCCTTTTTTTTAACCATTCCAAAAGCATATTATTGTAAGTTTTTCGTTTTTCCCCTTTTGATGGAATACAATGGCTTTGAATTCCTAATTCGTCAGCCAATTGTAACCCTTCAGCATTTGCTTTATTGGAAAAAACAGATTGTATTTTGCAAATATCTTTAAGATTACCAGATTGAACGTTCTTGGCAATTGCCTTCATATTACTGCCACGACCAGAAATTAGTATAATAATCTCTTTAATTTTCACTTTCTTCTGCCAATATCTTTCCTGTAAAACATATCTTCGAAGTAATAATCATTCACTTTATTATATGCTCTATCAATAGCTTCCTCAAGCGTACCGCCATGTTCAACAACATTTAACACTCTTCCACCAGATGAAACAACTTGAAAATCAACTTTTTTAGTTCCTGCATGAAAAAGTAATTCCTGATCATCTTTTATTCCACAAATATGATATCCTTTTTTGTATTCAGCTGGATAGCCGCCAGATACAAGAACTACATCAACAAAGAATCCATCATTGAATTCCATTTTGTAATCTACTAGAGAACCATCAAAACATGAGAGCAATAATTCAACTAAATCACTTTTCATAGCAGGTAGAACTACTTCAGTTTCCGGGTCACCCAAGCGAACATTATATTCCAATAATTTTGGTCCGTTTTCCGTTATCATTAATCCGAAATAAACTACACCTTTGTATTTATAACCTTCTTCTTTTATACCTTGCATAGTTGGCTTAATTATATCGTTTTCAATTTGTTTTTTGAGTTCATCGTTGTAGAAGGGAACCGGACAAAATGCTCCCATACCACCTGTATTTGGCCCTTTGTCACCATCTAGTAATTGTTTGTGATCTTGTGATGGAAGTAATAATTGGTAATCTTTCCCATCTGTAAAAGCAAGAATTGAAAGTTCATCTCCCTCTAATCTTTCTTCAATTAAATAAGAAGCATCTTCCCCATATTTGGAATAGACTTCATCTAATGCTACCATTGCTTCTTCTTGCGTAGAACATACAAATACACCCTTTCCCGCTGCAAGTCCATCATATTTGATAACGCAATTGCCATTCATTTTTTTAATTGTATCTTTTGGGAAAATTGTTAATTGCTGACAGCAATCATTTTTAACCCCACCAAAATCTTGATAAGCTCCGGTAGCTACACCATATTTTTGCATGAATCTTTTTGCATAGATCTTCGAGCCTTCAAGTTGTGCTCCAGCTTTATCAGGACCAAAAACTTTTACAGGAGTATCTGCAAAGAAATCAACAATTCCTGCTGCTAAAGGATCTTCTGGACCCACAAATATAAGTTCTATTGTATTATGTCTGCAAAAGTTTAATATCATTTCAAAATTATTAACATCAATATTTACATTGTTTTCAGTTCCACCATTACCGGGAAGAACATATACTTTATCAACTAATTCGCTTTGTTCCAGTTTCCAGGCAATCGCATGTTCCCTACCACCTGAACCTATTACAGCAATATTCATTTCAAACCTCTTTCAGATTCAACTATTCTTTATCTCATCATCTGCTTTTATGAGTGATTCCTTAACATCCTGAATTTCTTTTCTAAAAACAGCTTTCAACCTTTGCAGATTCAAGCTTCGTAGAGCAGCAAGTGCAGCAGAACTAACATCAATAACAGTAGAGGCAGGAGTTTTGGAAGGCATAACAAGTGAAGAATTAATATTAACCATCATATCTACCTTATCTTTAAAGGGAGGACAATTTATAAGCGGTATGGCCAAATTTGCAGCTAATGCGCCACCCAATCCATTTGATCTTCCAGCAACTGCAATAACACATCCCGGTTCAAAAGAATTATTATATACTTCTGTAATTCCACCAATTCTTTCTCCATTCTTATGGGCAGATGTTACTCTCATATCTACATAAACATTATATTTTTCCAGATGAGATTTAATCTTCTCACAATGTGGCAAATCCATTGGTGATCCCATTATTATTATAACATAACCATCTCTGATAAGTCCTTCTGAAATAAGATTTCTCTTAACTCGATCAAAAATGTCTTCATTGAAATCATAATTTAAATTCTCACCTGTGATACGCTGGTGTATATCGAGATAACGTCTTTTCGTTTCCTCAATAACTTCATCTGCTAATACTTCAGGAAGTATGCCATCAACTTTATTTTCCAACAACCACTGACGTACATATTCCTTATCGATAGAATCTACTTTTGTTGAGTCTTTTTTGTAATCTTCCAGACTCCAGAATCTTGATGAATCCGGTGTATGAATTTCATCAATTAGGATAATTTTACCATCGATAATACCAAATTCATATTTTGTATCAACCAAAATAATTCCCTTTTCTTCAAGAAATTTACTACCAAAATCAAATAGTTCTAACGATATTTTACTCATCTCATCATAAATAACTTTTGTAGTCCACCCCTCTATTACAATGTCTTCAGGTGTGATTGGACGATCTGAATCCTCTTTGGTAGTGGGAGTAACAAGCGGAGCTGGGAATTTATCATTTTGCTTTAGTCCATCAGGTGCAATAACACCGCTAAAATTACGCTTTCCATTTTTGTAGCCACGCCACATTGAGCCTGTTAGATAACCACGCACGATCACTTCAATCTTAATTGGCTCAGCTTCCTTTACTAAACTGATATTCGGATCGATCATTTTGATAAAATGATTATCTACAATATGTCTTGTTTTTTCAAACCAATAGTTTGTAATTCCTGTCAGTACTGCTCCTTTTTGTGGAATGAAGTTATTCAGAACACTATCAAAGCTTGATATTCTATCAGAAACAACGATCATCCTTGTCTTTTCATCAATACATACACTATCACGAACCTTTCCTCGATGAATTACTTTCATTTGTGGAGTGTAGAAATTTCCTAAACAATTCATAAATTCTCCTTTCACCACGGAGCTCACAGAGAGCACAGAGGTAATTATATAATTCTTCTTTTTATTCCATTTCTTAATAAATTTTCATTAAAGTTGATTAATAAACCAACTCTATACCCAGATAGTTTTAAATAAGTAATTAATTGTGCTTCGTGGATGGGCATCAGTTTTTCAACTGATTTTATTTCCACAATAACTTTGTCTTCAACTAATAAATCTAATCTATATTTAGTTTTTATATTTATATCTTTATATTTGATAGGGATCGTGATTTGCTGCTTCACTATCAATCCTATGTCAATCAACTCAAACAGAAAACATTCCTCATAAGCAGACTCCAATAAACCAGGACCAAGATTTTTATGAACTTCTATCGCAGCTCTAATGATCTTATCTGTTAGATCTTCATACAATAATTTACTCATTCTTTCTCCGTGTTTTCCGTGCTCTCCGTGGTTTTGTCCTTTTAATGTTTAAAATGCCTAATTCCTGTGAATACCATAGCAATATCCAGGTCATTGCAAGCTCTTATCACTTTTTTATCTCTCATTGATCCACCAGGTTGAACAATTGTTTTTATGCCTGCTTGAGAAGCTGTAACAACATTATCTGGGAATGGGAAGAAAGCATCTGAAACAAGGATAGCTTTACCAAATTCCTGATTGAAATATGAGATAATATCTTCTCCTTCAAATTCCATTGTCAGGTTTTCTGTTGCTTTTTCAATAGCTAATCTAGTCGAAATTATTCGATTTGGTTGACCTGCTCCCATTCCAAGAAGTTGAAATACTCTACCTTCAACTTCTCTAACTAAAACTATTGAATTAGATTTTACCTGTCTCATAGCTTTGAGCCCGAATTCTATTAATGTTTTCTTTAATTTTACATCAATTTGTTTTTTAGTTACAACTTCCATTTTTTCATATAATAAATTATCTGCATCTTGCACCAATATTGAATTGTGTAAATACTTCATATCGATCTCTCGCTGACATAGAGCCGGATCAAATTCTACAATTCTCAGGTTTTTGTGGAATTCCAAATACTTAAGTGCTTCATCACTGTAACCAGGAGCAACTATCACTTCCACAAATTTTCGCTTACTTTTATCTTCATTATTCAATTCAAAGAATTCTACCGTTTTCAATTCAAGCGGTTTATTAAAAGCAATGATGGAACCAAATGCCGAAATTGGATCACCTGCCCAGGAATGTTTAAGAGCAGTTAATTGATCATCAGCTTCTGCTAATCCGCAGGGATTACTGTGCTTGATCACACCAACGCCAAATCTATCAAGATCTTTCACCGAATCAATTGCACCTTGGATATCGTTTAAATTATTGTAGGAAATCTCCTTCCCATGCAAAACTTTCATATCATAAAGCGAATCAGCTTTTCCAGTTTCCCGATAGAAATAACCTTCTTGATGAGAATTTTCTCCGTAACGCAGTTTCTTCCCACCGTTAAAATGAAGACGTAAACTTTTTTCTTCAGTCTGTTCATCCATTGTTGTAGCTATCAATGCATCGTAATCTGCTGTATGATTGAAAGCTTTTCGCATCAAAGAAAATCGTGTTTCATATGATAAAGCACCTTTGTTTTCTTTTAATTCGGAAACAATATCTGCATAATCATTAACGTCTGTGATGGTAGCCACATATTTGAAATTCTTGGCAGAAGCACGAACCATGGTTGGTCCACCAATGTCTATATTTTCGATGAGAGCACCAAAATCAGCTCCAGTTTTCTTTACTTCAGAAAATGGATATAGGTTGCATACAACCAGATCAATCGCCTCAATTCCTAATTTTGAAGCTTCTACAGCATCTTTTTCACGATCATACAATAAAGCGGATTCGATGTTGAAAGAGATCGTTTTCATCCTGCCACCAAACGCTTCTGGATTTCCTGTAACTTTAGATATCTCGGTCACTTTTATTCCAGCAGCTTCCAATACTTTTTTTGTTCCACCTGTTGAGATTATCTCACAACTCATATCTATCAAAGCTTTTGCAAGTTCTACAATTCCAGTTTTATCTGAAACGCTTAATAATGCTCTTTTAATTTTGACCACAACTCATTCCTTTTAAATTATAATAATTTTTAACATAGAAAAACATAAGATTTTCAAGAGATTCATTAAAAGTTGGATAATATTCTGTAGGTTTAAGTTCAGCTGCTTTTTTATTAGCAAATTCCAATTTATCAGCAAAGATATCATCACAATCTCCACAATCATCCTGAACATATTTTGGTGTATTTATAACTGATTCAAAATCTAAATTAAGCAATTTTGAACTACTATCATGTTCAACATGAAACCAATCTCCTGTTGAGAAATCAAAATTGTATTCCTGTAAGAAAATATCTGCATTTTCAATTACAAAATCAATAGCTTTTATAATGTAATCAAATTCAACTTCAGAAAGTGTATAGTGGAAATTCAAGCGAACCCAGCCTGGCTTAACTCCGCTGTATTTATCTACACCAATTGCACATTGATAATAACGAGAGATCTCTTGTGAGATATCTAGTAAACGATGACCGTAAGGTCCGGCACACGAACATCCCGCACGTGTTTGAATTCCAAACAGATCATTAATTAATTTTGTTATAAATTTATGGTGAAATACACGATCCTTGTGAACTATATTGAAGGGAATGATATTTAGTTTTTTATCGGGATCGATAGGTCCATAAAACTGGATCATCTCATTATTTTTGTAATAATCGTAAAATTTAGTTAGGTAGTATTTTTCTATTTCCTCAATAGTTTTAACACCAACTTTTTCTTTTAATTGGAATACTAAGGCTACTTTAATAGCCTGCATGATCCCTGGTGTTCCCGGTTTTTCTCGGGTTTCAATATCTTCAATATAATGTTCACGATCTAATGTAACAAAATCAACTGTTCCTCCAGCAGCAACAGTTGGAGGAAGATCTTTCTTATAAATTCTCTCATTGAAAACTAATATTCCACTTGATCCTGGTCCTCCCAAAAATTTATGAGGAGATAGATAGATCGCATCGAAATAACTTTCATCATCTTTGTTCATATTAATTTCAATATAAGGTGCGCAGGCAGCAAAATCAAAACAGGCTATAGCACCATGCTTGTGTAGAATTCTAGCAATTTCATATACATCTGTTCTAACACCAGAAACATTTGAAGCTGCACTAAATGAACCAATTTTTTCACGATTTGTATATTTTGGATTTGCAAGTTCCTTATCTAAAGTCTGCAAATCGATAAAACCATCTGAATCAAGTGGTATTTCTACAACTTCACAAAATGTTTCTCTCCACATGATCTCATTTGAATGATGTTCGTATGGACCAACAAAAACTATCGGTAAAGCACCATCAATTTCATCGAGGAATTTTGAATGACATACTCTCTTATGCTCATCAGCATCTTTTAATGGACCATTCAGGTAATCATTGATCCTCTTCTTTGTAGTTGGAGGCCAGTAAACACCAATGATCTGCTGCAATTTAGATATTCCACCAGTTGCACCTGTACCATTAAAAATGATCTTACCAGATTTTCCGGCATTAACCATACGTTTGATCTCTTTTTCTGCATCATGCAGAAGTGTGGTCATTGTCTTCCCTGTAAAATCATCTTCAGTATGAGTGTTTGCATAATATTTATATAGATCTGTAAGATAATTCTCAATAAAATTTACTGCACGTCCACTTGCAGTGTAATCGGCATAAACAAGCGGTTTTTTGCCGTAGCAAGTTTCAAACAACATATTCCGTCCGATGATCTCCTTACGTAACCATTCCAAATTCTTGATCTTTTTCTGTATATTCATAATAATTCCTTTTAAATAATTACTTCATAGCTATTGCTTCAATTTCCACTTTAGCACCCATGGGCAATGCAACAACCTGAAAAGCTGCACGAGCTGGGAAATCTTTTGTGAAGAAAGAAGAATAAACTTCGTTCATTGCTGCAAAATCTTTCATGTCTGCCAGATATACTGTTGCTTTTACTATATTTTCAAAATCCAAACCAGCTTCAATTAAAATAGCTCCCAAATTTAGAAAAACTTGTTTTGTTTGTTCTTTAATATCCTCAGAAACAAATTTTCCCGTTTCAGGATCTATTGGGATCTGCCCAGAAATAAATAGCAAATCATTAGCCCACACAGCCTGAGAATAAGGGCCTACAGCCTTGGGTGCGTTTTCTGTTGAGATTACTTTTTTCATAAAATCCTCTTAATGTGTTTCAATATGATCCACAATATTCTTAAATATCTGCAATCCATCACCATCTTCAGAGATATCTCGATTATTTCGTTTTATTTGACCCCAGTTTGGATGGTTATATAAACTGAGGAAAGCTTCAGGATGTGGCATCATACCAAGAACCTGCCCCGTTGGATTTGTAAGAGCTGCGCAATCCAGATCAGCTCCATTTGGATTCAGTGGATATTCTGATGTCACATTCCCATCATCATTGCAATAGCTGAAAACATTCAGATTATTATTGATTATTTCTGCTTTTACAACTTCGTCTTTGATGATAAGTTTTCCTTCACCATGTCGCACAGGACAAGGCATGACATCAATATCCTTCAAGAATGGAGTTTTGGAGTTTGGATTCTTCTTCAGATGAACCCAACGATCTTCATATTTTGCAGAATTATTTCTGGTAAGAGTTACTTCCTGATCAAAATTCCCATGTGTATTTGGCAACAACCCCATCTTAACCAAAAATTGAAATCCATTACAAATTCCTAGAATAAACTTACCTGATTCTAAAAATATTTTAATCTCTTCTAAGATTGTTTTACCAGATTCCATTTTTTTGTATTTCATCTTATTGGCTAAAACTTTACCCGAACCCAGATCATCACCAAAAGAAAATCCACCTGGGAAATTCAGAATGTCATAATTATGAATATTTATAATTCCATTAAAAATATCATTTAGATGATAAATATTTGTATTTGCACCAGCAAGATCATATGCAGCTGCCATCTCTTCTTCACAATTAATCCCGTAACCTGTAATTATTAATGCTTTAACTTTTTTCATTATTTCAGCCCATCATCCCAAGCTTTTTTCAATTTATCAATATCAATACTTATTATTTCATTAATATCTGATTTAATTATCAATTTCTTATTTGATGAAACTTTTCCTAATAGAGTTGCATCCTCACCAAACATACTTTCAAATGCGCTTCTATTTTCTGGTTTTATGCTAGCAACAAAACGAGAATGTGACTCAGAGAAGAGTGCAGCATTCAAGGTTTTATTATTTACTTTTTCTAGTTTTATCTCTGCACCAAATCCACCACCAAAAGCTGACTCCGTGAGGGCTACAGCCAATCCTCCATCAGAGATATCATGATTTGATTCGATAAGTTTCTTTTTATTTGCTACAATAATTTTATCATAAATTGTTTTTGCTTTTTCTTTTCTTACAACTGGAACATTTGCTCCTAATTCATCGAATAATCTATAAAATTCAGAAGCTCCTAATTCATCATAAGTTTTACCAATTTGATATATCAAATCACCATCTGCTTTAAAATCACTCGTAACAGTGTCTCTTATATCATCAATCTTTGCAACCATTGAATATAGAATTGTAGGAGGAACCGAAATCTTGATCTTCCCTGCTTTGAAATCGTTCTTCATACTGTCTTTCCCTGAAGTCATTGGAATATTGTAGAATGTAGACATATCGAATAATGCTTCATTCATCTGAACCAGCTTTGCCAGTTTCAGCTTCCCATCTTTATTTGTAACAGGATCAAACAAAGAATCCGGTACGCAAAAATTATCATTCACCGTCCAAAAGCAATTAGTTGTATCTTTTATATCTGGAAGCTTACCACCTACTGCAATGATCTGTCTTATCGCTTCATCAAAGGCACCTGCACTCATCTGGTAAGCATCGATATCACTGTAGCGCGGAATGATCCCATTTGAAACTGCTACTCCAGCAAAACTTTTAAAATTCAAGCGTATTACTGCTGCATCTTGCGGAGCCTTACCTTCGGGACCCATAAGCGGTTTAATGGTTGTTTTTCCTTTCACTTCATGATCATATTGTCGTATCACATCTTCCCTAGAACAAATATTCAAACTACTCATTAATTTAATTATAATTTGGTTATAATCTATATCATTAGGAATTTTCGGCTCTTCCAGTTCCGGCTTTTCCCAAACTGCTTCCATATATTTTTTTGGAACACCCTCGTGCAGAAATTCCATGTCGAGATAAGCAACTGATTTATTGTTATATCGAACGTCTATAAAACCATCATCAGTAAAAACACCTATATCGGAAAGTTCAACTTCACGTTGATTTGCCAGTTTATATAATGCTTCTCTTCTATCTTTAGTAACCACAAAAGTCATACGTTCTTGAGATTCAGAAATAAAGATCTCCCATGGTTTAAGATTTGCATATTTTAGTGGTACTTTTTCCAAATTCACAACTGCACCACCGGTTATTGTTGCTAATTCACCTACAGAAGAAGATAGTCCTCCAGCACCATTATCTGTTGAACTTTTGATCAAACCTTGTAGAACTGCTTCTTGCATAAAATCACCTAAAAGTTTTTGAGTTATGGGACTACCGATCTGAACAGCTGATTGCGGTGAATGTTCATCGATCTCTGCTGAAGAAAAAGTAGCTCCGTGAATTCCATCTTTGCCTACTCTTCCACCAGCCATAATTATTAGGTCACCAGCATCAATTGGTTTAAGCCAGGAATCCAGTCCTTTAAATTGAAACGGCATCACACCACCAGTACCGCAATATACAAGCGGTTTACCGCTGTAGCGATCATCAAAAATGATCGAGCCGTTCACTGTAGGAATTCCTGATTTATTTCCACCATCTTCGATTCCATGTCGTACACCTTCAAAGATTCTACGAGGATGCAGCTGACCTGGAAGTAATTCTTTATCATAATTTGGAGGGCCAAAACAAAGCACGTTTGTATTGAACAATAATTTTGCACCACCAATTCCAGTTGCCAATGGATCACGATTATTACCTAATATTCCGGTAATAGCTCCTCCGTAGGGATCAATTGCAGATGGTGAATTATGTGTTTCTACCTTCCAAACAAAAACGGATTCATCATCTATCTTAACAACTCCAGCATTATCTGTGAATATTTTAAGAAGCCAGTTATTCCCAGCTTCTTTAAGCCTTTCACGAATTATCTCGGTGGATCTGCGGATATAAGTTTTAAACAGTGAATCAATTGTTTTCTCTTCACCAGTTTCTTTGTTTGTATACTTTATGGAAGCTGCAAACTCTTTATGTTTGCAGTGTTCACTCCATGTTTGAGCGAGAACCTCTAATTCACAATCTGTTGGATTTAGTGTTAAACTTTTTTCTTTACGATACATTCTTACATTTTCATCAGCAAAATGTGCTTTGATAGTCTGCATCTCTTCTAAATTTAAAGAAAGCAACATGTCTTTAGAAAGTTTCAATAATTCTGCATCTCCAAGTTCCAATGATATTATCTTTACTTCATTATCTGAAGCTATCTTCACTTCTGGAACGTAATCTACCAATCCCTTAAATTCACCGTATTCAAAATGATGAATAAGTTTATTCCCAAGTTGTTTTTCTGCTAATTCTTTTAGTTCAGTATCACTCAATTCATTTTCTATTAAGTAAAGGTCTTCTGTGTAAATATGCTGTGTGTTTACATCAAGATTAAGATCGAGAATATCAATAAGTGTTTTTTGTGCTGAAATTCCCTCATCATCTGTAACACCAGGCATTTTAGCTACAAGTACAAATGATTTAAATGTAGAATTTTTATAAGATGAATTAATGTAAACATCATGTATTATCTCATCTCTTAATCCTAGATTTGCAAATCGTTCGATCTCTTCTTGTGATATATCATACATCACATTGAAGATCTTTCCGGTTTTTACTTTTCCAGTATCAATGTTTAAAAATGCTTCGGCTGATTTTTGAACTTTCTCACCCTGAACATCTCTGATCTTATCTTTTAAAACAAGTTGAATCTGATTTTTCAAACTTACTCCATAATATTTTTAATTATTTTTAGTTATTTCATTAAAACCATTTTTTTAACAAATGAGTGTTCTTCTGAAACAAGCTTATAGAAATAAACTCCACTGGCAACGGACTCATCATCAGAATCCTTTCCATTCCAAATTAAACTATGATTACCTGCTATTTTATCTTCATTCTCTAGTGTTTTAATTTTCTGTCCTTTAATATTGAATACTTCTAAGGTTACATTAGAATTATAGTTCAAACTATAGTTGATAGTTGTAGTTGGATTAAATGGATTTGGATAATTATTATGCAGCTGTGTTGAATTTGGAATTTCATTGTTATAAATCGAATTAACATTATATTCATATAGTTTTGCACTACCAATTAGATTCTGAGGATTATTTAAATTATCTCCAATATTAAACATAGCATACCACATTTCGTTTGCAGGAATATCAAATTCAATTTCACCTTCAGAAATACCAATATACTCATTAAAGGTATCAAATATCTGTCCATCTGTGAAATACAAATAACCAATCCAATCAGCCATAAAGAAATTAATAATCCCATCATCTATTTTGTTGTAGAACTGGGTATCATCAATATCATCCATAATTATAGACCCAGTTATTACCTGTTCCGGAACAGTAAAATCAATTACTAATTTATAGTCATCTGTATCATCTTCTGGTATTGTAACAGGATTATATAAGACTTCAGGCATTATTCCTTCAGCAGTTGTAGAATATGTATAGGTTTGCCCTCCAACTGTATTCAAAGCTACTTCATAATATTGGCTTGTATCAATAGGATCGCTTCCGATATCAGAATCCATTCTTGCATAATAATTCCGGGCATCTCCAACGATGAATGTGTATTTCCCTTCATTATCTGTATAACCCCAATTGTCTGAAGCATTATCGGCCCTTAATTTAATTCTTGCACCATCAATTGGGTTCCCATTTGCATCAAGTGCAAAAATTGTAATAGTAGCTGTTTCTTCTGAATAAACTTCTGTAACCGGTGTTAGATAACCATTGCTTCTGATTTCAAAAACCGATCCAAATACTTTTCCCCATCCATTTTCATAAACAAGCGGATTATTTAAGTATCCGTTTACAGGTTCCCATTGTATCCACTGCTCATCCCAGAATTCATTCCAGGTATGGTCTCCGGAAATTGCCAAAATTCCTGTACATGGAATTAAGGCTGATCTAGCTGCAGCGGTTGAAATATCAGCATATTCTCCACATCTTCCAATGTGCTTTTTGTAGATGCGAACCGGTTGATGTGGTCTTTCATTATTAGAAGTAAAAGACATTGAAGAGTTGATCCACTGCCCTAATGTATGAATTGCATCATTCGGTGAATTATTTGTGAAGTCCCATAGAACAGTACTATTCATTAATTCATCTCTTAAAAGAGGATATCCCGCATCATTATTATTAAAAATGTAATATCTCCAAAATACACCTTCATCAGGAGAGACAATATTATTATTATGAGTTGTATTATCCTCAATTATATCAGGATCAATAAATGCAGGGATTTCATC
Source organism: Candidatus Cloacimonadota bacterium (assembly GCA_018654125.1). Next base: position 1,224 of record JABIME010000007.1, on the reverse strand, counting down.
TGTGATCTTTGGGTGTACGATATACATATAATATATATCTCTGGGAACTTCAACCTGTACTTGATCACCGTTTTCATCAATTTTCCAGTATAAAGTTGTTGAGTAATAATTTTCATCTGATGCAGATGTTCCATAATCCATAATTTCTACATAATTCAAAAAAATATCGGCTGTATAAATATTAAATGCATTTTCAATAAATATTTCGGGGTAACAATAAGGTGAAGAGAGATATTCTGCAGATGTATTAGCAATTGAAAATGCTATCTCATCAATATATGGATCTGTTGCATTATTAATAACTTCTGCCCATTCTAATTGTATATCTGGATCAAGCTGTAGGAAGATATTTTCCAAATCAGGCCTTAACCATTTTGGGGATTTTTCTAATGCGGCAATAGCTTCCGGGCACAATAGATCTTCATAATTGGAAATTAAACTTATCTCATTTGTTGTGTTATCAAATGATACTCCAATGTAATTTCCAGGTTGAATAAATGAATTGAAATTTATTGAATCTATTATAGTCCAACCTTCTCGATCTATTAATGTGTTAATAGTTTTAGGTTGAACTTTTTTTGGAAAATATTCGTTCGCTCTTCCGATTACTTCCATTTTGTTTTCTGTAGGGATTTTGCTTGTTAACCCACGTACTTCATTTGCATACATTGCACTCATTGATAAAATAAATATTAAAAATAGATAAGTAATTTTTCTAATCATTTTTCCTCCAGATTATTTAAAGATTAAAAACTAACCTTTGTGCATCTGCACCTTTCGAATTTATTATAATTTTTTTCTCTTCGATAACTGATCCAACAACTTTTGCTTCAAGTGATAATGCAGCAACAATTGAATCTGCATTTTCTGCGCTAACCACTAACATCATTCCATTACCCATATTCCATGTTTTATAGGCTTCATCTTCCGAAACATTCCCAATCTTCTGAATCTCTATTACCATCGGTGAGGGTGGGTAAAAATCATCAAAATTAGCTCCCAATTCAGTCCTTTTCAAAATCCGATTAAAATTCCCTGGGATCCCACCACCTGTGATATGAGCGATTCCCTTAATATTGGATTTTCGTTCTTCACCGAATCTTCCAAGCAATTCTAATAAAGCGGAGGAATAAATTACTGATGGTTTTAGTATCATTTCTCCCCAACTCTTTCCAAATGGAGAAGGTTTATTATACACATTTACGTCAAATTCTTTTTCTAGTA
>JABIME010000106.1 GCA_018654125.1 Candidatus Cloacimonadota bacterium | reverse complement strand
TTCCACAAACAATATCTGCAGAATGGGGAAGAATAGAATTAGCAAATGGTGGGAACAGCCTGAAGGCGATACTTTACAATGGGCAAATGCATGAACGCGACCAGAAGAATCCAGATAAATACAATATAAGTGAATTTAAGAAGTTTACACTGAATCTGCCAGACCTGGGTTTCAAAATGAATAAAGAGGGAACAGATTATCGTGGAGATCGCGAGTTGAGTTCCAATGCTATGCAAGAAATTGTTGATGAGAGAAAGATCAAGATTGAAGAAATCCAATTAGAAATAGACAAAATACAATTAAGTATTACCGAAATAAATTCTAATGATGATGAACCTTTTGATAAAAATGAACTGAAAAAACATTATAATCGTCTTAATTTAAAGCAAGATAAAGTTGTTACTTTAGAATCGGATATTAGGAAGTATCAGGTTGAGATACATAAGAAATATGCTATTGCATTTGCCTGTGTGATCTTTGTTTTGATTGGTGCACCAATAGGTATGATGACCAAAACCAGTGGTGTTGGAATGTCCTTCTCTGTGAGCGCGATTGTGTTCCTAATATATTATGGGGCATTAACATTGGGTGAGGAACTCGCTGATAAGGGAGTCGTCTCTCCATTTTTAGCGATGTGGATCTCTAATATTGTTTTTAGTATTATTGGAATTTATCTGGTAGTTATTTCTGTAAAAGAGATGAAAACTTTAGACCTAACAAAGATCAAAGATAAAATAACTAATTTCTTGGGATTTGGTATAAAATGAGATTATTAGATAAATATATTTTATGGGAATATATTAAAATATTTCTAATTATACTATTCTCATTCTCTGTTCTATTTCTGGTTGTTGATATATCAGACAGATTGCCCCGATTGCTGAATAAGGGTGGAGAAATGGGTGATATAATATTATATTTTCTACTCCGAATTCCATACCTTGTATTACTTTCATCTCCTGTAATGGTTCTGCTATCAGGGCTTTTTCTTATGAATAATCTCTCGAAATATAGTGAGTCTGTAGCAATAAGAGGTGCAGGTATAAGCATATTAAGAATGGTTACACCGCTTATCTGGTTTGGATTTATCTTCAGTATTTTTATTATGTTTATGGGTGATCTTGTTTTACCAAAAGCAGAGGAATATAGAAACTACATTTACAAAGAGAAAATTAAGCATCAGAAAATAGAAGATAAAAAAATGAGATCACATATCCACTATTTGGGAAGTGATAAAAATTTATATTATATCGGTTTTTTTGATGGTTATAGGAACGATCTTAAGACAATTGATATAACAACTTTTCATCCTGAAACTGGTAAGATCAAACGGAAAATAACGGCAACAAGAGCTTCTTGGGAAGATGAGAAGTGGGTATTTCATAATTGCTATATTAGGAATTTTGAGAATGGTATTCCTACTGGTATGGAACATTTTGATGATACAATTATTGAAGAGGTTGATGTAACTCCACTCGATTTTATTAAAAGTGCAAAGAAACCAATATCAATGAATTTTTTTGAGTTAAGAGAATATATCGAGCGACTAAAGAAAGTGGGTGAAAAATTCACAAAGGAGCTTGTAGAACTCAATCTAAAAGTTTCATTTCCATTTGCTAATCTAATTATTCTGCTTTTTAGTGTTCCTCTGGTCTCTACATCATCCAGAAGTAAAGGAAGAGGATTGATATTTGGGATGGGGTTGCTGGTATGTTTCTTATATTTATCAACTTTAAGAATCTGTCAGAGTTTGGGCTATAATGAAGTTCTGTCTCCAATAGTTGCAGCTTGGCTTCCTAATGTTGTATTTGCAGCAATTGGTGTTTTCTTTGTTATAAAGGCAGAAGTTTAATGAAGATTCTAATGATATTAGAAAACACTTTTCCTCCAGATGTACGCGTGGAGAAGGAAATAAAATCTCTAATTGAGGCTGGACATCAGATAGTTTTGGCCTGCTCTTCACCAGCTTCTAATAATGATGAGGAAAATTGGAATGGTGCAACTATAATCAGGGGAAAAATGTCTCGTATCATTTATAAGTCGAGTATTGGTTGCTTGCATTTTCCATTTTATTTTAATTTCTGGAGAAAATTCTTAAAAAGTGTTTTCAATAAATATGAATTTGATGCAATTCACCTCCATGATCTTCCACTTGCCAAAGTAGCAAAAGAATTTTCAACAAAATACAAGATCCCATTCATACTTGATTTGCATGAGAACTGGCCGGCTGCAATGAAAATAGCTGTTCATACAAATACATTTCTTGGTAAAATATTTTCATCTAACACCAAATGGCAGAATTATGAAAAAAAGTATGTTTCTCTATCGGATAGAGTTATTACTGTAGTTGAAGAGATGAAAGAAAGAATTTCTCTTTCTGATTTGAATGATAACCGGATTTACGTTTTACCAAATACAATCTATCTTGAAGATACACCGAACAAATATATTAACAAAAGTAGCAAGCGTCCAACATTATTCTATGCAGGTGGGATTAATATTCACAGAGGTTTGCAGATTGTTTTGCAAGCACTTGTAGAAGTGAGAAAAGAGATTCCTAATATCTTATTTAATATTGTTGGAAGTGGTAGTTTTGAAAAAGTACTAGAGAATTATGTTAGAGAACATTGTTTGGACGAGAATGTAGTATTTTTGGGATGGAAACCATATGAAGAGATGATGGATATTTTGAATGAATGTGATATTGCAATCATCCCTCATTTACGTTCAGTGCAAACAGATTGTTCTTCTCCAAATAAAATATTTCAATTTGCATATATGAAGAAACCAATAATTAGTTCAAAATGTAGATCTCTTGAACGTGTTTTATTAGATATGCAAGCTGGAATTATTTATGAAGACCAAAACTACTTAGAATTAAGTAAAGAAATAATTCGTTTACTTAGTGATGAAAAATTGAGAGTAGAGCTTGGAGAAGCTGGATATAAAGCCGTGTTGGATAAATACAATTGGCAACAAAGTCACATAGAATTACTTAGATTATATGAAGAATTAGAAGTATGAAATTATTACTAACTGATCTGGCATATTTTCATCATAATTATGGTGCACAGGGTATATTATTTCCTTTTATTGATAAGTTAAGGAAGAAATTGGATGTAGAAATAGCAGTTACAGTTTCAAGCTCAATTTATTTTGAACAAGATAGGCAGATTGCTGCAGATCATGATTTTCATATCATACTCAAACCACGTATCACGATATTATCATTTCTAAAAATACGGAAATTTCAACAATTTAAAATATACCGAGATTTAATAAAAAAGCAAGATGTTATTATTGATCTATCAGGAATTGAATTTATTGGTAATCTGCCTACATTAATTAAGTGGAAAAATTTAATTAACACACTTTATACTCAAAAGATATCTAAAGAATATAAGAAAAAATATTACAAATTTACAAAATCATACGGACCATTCCAAAATAAAGTATATTCTAATATCATCAGGAAAAACCTTAATAAATTACCATTCCTTCAAGTAAGAGGTGAGAAAAATTTGGATTCTGTTAATCAACTCAAGCTTGATGTTCCAATATATTCATTCCCTGATGTCTCTCTCGTACTAGAGCCAGCCGGAGAAAAATGGGTAAAAAATTACATTACTAACCTAGGCATTAATACTTCTAACATTTTTGGAATCTCACCAAGTGTTGTTATTAGAAACATTAGCAATATAAGTAATATGACAGCTGGCTTTGATCATGTAGAATTGTGCAAAAAAATTATTAATAAATACAGTAATTCTCATCAATCTGTTCTAATAATTCCACATTCTGTTGGGAATGGGAAAGATCTTAAAACTTGTGATTTAGCATTAGCCAGAAAGATATACAATGAACTTGAAGAAAAAGAGAACGTTTTTTTATTAGATGATGCAAGCTTAACTTACAAACAAGCAAGAGCTATTATTGGAAAACTAAGTTTTTATATAACTAGTAGATATCACTCTTTAGCTTCAGCACTCAAAATGAAAATTCCAACCATCTCTCTCTCATGGCATATTAAATATGAAGATATTATGAAACTTTACCTGGATAAATTCTTAATAGTTGATTGTCGTACGAAGAATATTACAGAATCATTGAAATTAATTGATGAGTTTTATGAGCAAAGGGATTGGTTTTGTGAAGAAATAATGCACAAGAAACAAAATGAAATTGAAAATGAGATCAAGTGCAGCATTGACATGATCGTAGATGACATTAAGAAGGTTAAATTATGATATCAAAAATAATTAAAGAACGTCGAAGTATTAGAGTTTTTACTGGTGAGAAAATACCTCATGATGTTTTGAATAAAATAGTTGAAGCAGGCATTTGGGCACCAACTGGATGTAATAATCAAGAACTTCGGTTCGTGATATTAGGAAAACAAGATGTTCTTACGGAAGCTCTTAAATTTAAATCTTTCTTTAGGGGTGTTTCACATTTTGTTTTAGTTTTGTGTGATATGTCTATACCACTCAGTACACAAATGTACAAAAGAAATTCACCTGCACAGATGATGTCGGATCTTGATACAGGATTAGCAATACAAAATATGGTTTTGCAAGCTAAAGATACAGGAATTGATAGTTGTATTGTAAATTTATCAGAGCAGCATTATAAAAAAGAGAAAAACTTAAGTATTATGCAGAAGATCTTAAAAGAGTTAAAGAAAAAACTAAATTTACACTCTTCAAATCCAAATAGCTTCGAATATTTTTTACGTAATTTCCTGCAGGTTCCAAAGCAATATAAAATACGCGCTGGAGTAGTTTTTGGCTATGGCAAAAAATTTCCAAACATTGAAAAAGCAAAGCATGGTAAAAACCTTATCAAACGAAATCCAATTGAAAATTATATAATAAAGAGTGAATATGCTGAATAAGCTTAAAGATACAGCTAAACATACTTTTATTTACAGTATTGGAAACCTTTCAACCAAGATTATAGGTTTGCTATTGCTACCTCTATATACAGCAAAATTATCACTCTTAAATTATGGAAGATTTACAATATTGGAAACTACTTCAATGTTCCTTACAATGGTGCTGGGTTTGCGAATTGTATCTTCAATGATGCGATGGAGTGCAGAGACTGAGGATGAAGATGAGCAGGGTAAAATACTCTTCAATTCGTACGTTATTTTATTAGTAACAGCAATTTTAGTAAACATCATATTTTCTCCACTAAAATCATGGCTATCCCAAGTTTTTTTTAGTAGCACAGAATATTCACATTTCTTTACTGTAATTTTTGCAATAATTGGACTAGAAATGATAAATCAAGTTCCAATGAACTTGTTTCGATTTCAAGGGAAACCGATTGTCTATTCTGCTGTTTTTGCAATAAAGTTAGTTATAGTGCTACTCTTAAATATATATTTTTTAGTTTATGCAGAAATTGGTGTAATAGGTATATTTTACAGTCAGTTAATTGCAAATACGATCCAGATGATCTTTACTATTCCAATACTCTTAAAGAATTTTTATTACAAATTTGATATCAAGTTAATAAAGGAGATGCTAAGTTATAGTATTCCGCTTATCTTTAGCGCGATCTCGGTTCAACTTTTGGCAATTGGAGATAGATACATTATTAAGTATTTGTTAGATTACTCGCAAGTGGGAATATACTCACTCGGGTATAAAATCTCTGGTGTATTAAATGTATTTATCGTACAAGCTTTTGCACTGGGATTTTTACCAATTGCATATAAGATGCAGGATTCAAAAGATGCTCAACCATTTTTTAAAAAAATATTTAAATATTTTTCTATGATATTGGTTTTCGGTGCCTTGGGAGTATCATTGTTTGCGCGAGAAATATTACTTGTATTTGCTCAAAAACCTGAATTTTATGTAGCATACAAAATTGTTCCACTAATTACGATTGCATTTATTTTTAAGGGAATTCAATATATGTTTCTTTTAGGATTTCATTATGTGAAGAAGACAAAGTACATTGCCTATATTGTAACAATTGCATTATTTGTAAATTTGGGTTTGAACTTTATATTGATACCCCAATTCGGA
>JABIME010000105.1 GCA_018654125.1 Candidatus Cloacimonadota bacterium | reverse complement strand
TTCAGAATATTTATACTTTTTTTGTAATCGATTAAACGTATTTTGTGATGGCTTAACATGAGATAGGTCAATAAGAAAACGACGAAATCCCTGTTTATGAATATCATCTTTATATTGAAGAAGTGACACAGGCAATTCTGGCACTACAATTGTAATACCATCTCGTACAGTTTTCCTAAACGAATGATCTCTATCTTTAAAATGTGCATATCCGTCAGCATCTGCATTATCTAATTTTACAGGCATTCGTGAATGAAACAACTCTGGATAGAAGTATATGGGAACAATCCCATTCCTATTCTTACCCGCTACCAGATTCTCATAATCAAATTCATACGGATAAATATGTAAACCGGCATTATCTTCTTTTAAGAATTGAATTGCAGCATCATTAAGGGTGTAAACATTTTCATTCACAGATGATCTAATGCCAATTGGTAACAATAGTTTCTGGGAAATATTACTCAGCATAAAATTCTTAATACCCTGTTTAGAAAGGTTTAAACAGAGATCTTTATAGAAGCTAATATCATTCTCTGGAATAAATTTTGGAAGTTCTATAATGAATTTGTTTATATTTTTTTTCATAAAAGGTGATTGTAAATTAAGTTTTTGCCATTCACTTTTTGTGAGATTGATAATTAATTGATCAATTTTATCTAAATACAACTTTCTGAACCAGCGTAATGAATTTATACGAATAAATAGCTCATCAAAATGTAGTTGTTTGCCAGAGCCAATTCTATTGAGGATATTTTGCTTCTTTTTAGCAGGAAGATATTGTTTTATTTTCTTTCCATCTAGTTGAAATTTAGTTCGGAACTTATTTACTGGTGCACCAATAAGGAAAACTTTATCACCTGTTCTAAAACTTTCTTGAGTGAAATTAAGTTTTGCTGTTTCACCTTTACCTACTTCTGTAAAACCATATTCAGCTTTCAATTTTATTGCCTTGCTATCCATCCCACTTTGAGGTTGAACACGAATTCTGTAATTCATTTTAAGATCTTCTGTTGTAGTGAACGAAAATTCGGTTCCTTTAGCATCGATAACTTCTCCAATATGAATGCCAATAAATGGGTTTTCAGAAAAAGCATTCGATACGTTACCACCAAGAAAATAGGAAGTTTTTTCTCTTCCCATATCGTAAGTTAGAAGCTGTTTAGCTTGCTTTAATTTGCTAGGATCATCAATAACCATGCGATATGCTTTGGCAACACGATTAACATATTCAGCAGATTTCATGCGACCCTCAACCTTTAGAGATGAGATTCCAATCTTCATTAATTCAGGCACGACATCTATTTGCTGACTATCTTTCAAACTAAAGAAATAATCTTCTTTTTCTTCTGCTTGGAATGTTCTTCGGCATGGTTGTCTGCATTGACCTCTATTTGCACTCATCCCACCTAAAAAACTGCTGAAAAGGCATAAACCGGAAAAAGAATAACACAAAGCACCATGAGTAAATACTTCTAACTCAATCCTGCTTTTGCTACCTATGATTCTCAATTCCTCAAGTGTAAGTTCTCTTGCCATGATAACTCGTTCAAAGTTCTTACGTTTTGCAAATTCAGCTCCAACAGAGTTATGAAAAGCCATCTGAGTGCTAGCGTGAAGAGTAATATTCGGAAAGAATTTTCTAGCAAGATAATAAGTACCCCAATCCTGAATTATTATTGAAGAGAGAGTTGTTTGAGAAACCTGATACAGCACATCAAGAAGTTCAGGAAGTTCTGAATTCTTGATAAGTGTATTAAGTGTTAAGTAAACTTTTATTCCTTTCTTTTGGGATTCGGTTAAAATAGATTGCAGTTGTTTTAGTGTGAAATTTTTTGCTCTGTTACGGGCATTGAAATTTCTGAGTCCTAAATAAATCGCATCTGCTCCACCATCAATAGCAGCATAAAATGCTTCGGTATTTCCAACTGGTAAAAGAAGTTCAGGTTTCTTCATATTTTTGTAATAAGCACAACTGATGTTGCACTCATCCCCTTTCCATCACCGGTTATTCCCAGATTTTCTTCAGTTGTTGCCTTTATTGAAATATTGGTGATCTCAGTTTGCATGTCGGCTGTAATGTTCTCTCGCATTGCCGGAATATGGTTCTGTAATTTAGGTTGCTGGGCACAGATAGTTGCGTCTATATTTCCAATGTTAAATCCAGAATCATGCATTATCCTAAAAGTTTTTCTTAGCAAAATTCTGCTATCTATATTCTCGTAAGCTTCATCAGTATCAGGGAACAACAATCCGATATCACCTTTTGCCAGGGCGCCTAAAATTGCATCAATAATTGCATGAATGAGAACATCGGCATCAGAGTGGCCGAGTAATCCTTTCTTAAAAGGAATCTCCACTCCACCTAATATCAACTTTCTATTCTCTACTAATCTGTGAACATCATATCCATATCCAATTCGCATATTATTACTCCATTCTCAATAAATTAATCTACAGTTATTGATTTTGATACATTTTTAGGTACATCAGGGTGAACACCATGATCTTTAATGCACAATCTATCTAAATATCCCATCTTTTTTATACTCATTTTTAGTGCCAATAATTGAAGTACAATCGTAGAAGAAAAAGTTGTCATCAACGAATCACCTGTTCTAGGCAGAATTATATAACCCCATCCGTAATAACCCTCATCGTGTGGGTTTAAATGTGCATTCTCTAATAATTTATCATTTTCCTCTGCAATAATAAATGTGTCACCACCACGTATTTTGTGAGTATTGATCTGTGAAACTGTTAGATTTACATCTCTTTCATCTGGTCCAGTTACATAGATGAGCGGATAATTCCTATAGGCATTTTCAAAGAAATCAAAATCTTCAATCGTCTCTTTAAAAAGTTCTAGAGCTTCTTGTGAAAGATCGAAAGGATAAGATCTTGAAAATACATAATTACTAATTGCAAGTGTTATCTTTCTTCTCTCTTCGTAAGAAATATTTCTTTCCTCTGCCAGAATTTCCATATCTTTAATTATCTTATTATAGTGTTTTATAATTGCTTTAATATTCTTAATTCCAAAAACTGTATTCTTTCCTAATATGGTGTTAGGACCATGCTTGAACTCAGAAGCCTCTCCACCTTCAGTATGATTAAGAACAGTTTCTCTAATTTTTAGAGCACCTTCTTTGGCAACGCCGGTAATTTTTGTAGCAAGAATATGCATGGAAGGTTCCATATATATTTTACCAGATACAAATTCAATCTGCTCTTCAGTTGTTCGAATAGTTTCCTGTATCAACTGAGGAATATTGTTGATCGAATTTCGACGAAATTCAACAATCTTTTTCAAATTCTTATACTCAGAAGACTTTTTATTTTCAATATTGTTCAATTTCATTTCCGCAACTTTTACAGCTAAATAATAGAACAAAGTAATCTGATTTATAAAGCTCTTTGTTGCTGGGACTGCGATTTCTGGTCCGCATGAAATTGGAATTGATACATCACTTTTTTCTTGACCCAAAGTTGAGTTCATGTTGTTAACTAATACAACTTTTTTAATATCCAAGTCAGAGCGCTCAATATCGTTAAAAATATCTACAAGGTCTTTTGTTTCACCACTTTGAGAAACTCCAATCACTACATCATCATCTCTCAGACTTTTAGAATATTGACCTCTAAAATTTCCTGGTAAAATTGGAATAACTTCAATGTTTGCGATCTCGTTAAAGAATAGAGCTGCTACTAAAGTAGCATGATAAGAAGTTCCGCATGCAATTGTATAAATATTCCTATTTTTCTTTGAAGTATTTTCTATAATAGAAAGAAAATTTTCTACACTTTTATTAAATTCATTCACATCGATCATCTCGGAAATCGAATCTAAAGCCTTAGCCAGGAGTAAACGTTTCTTGTTAAAATCAGAATTCATTAATTCTAAAAACAGATTCATATCACTTGAAAAAAAGTATTTTTTCTTGAAATTTTTCTTAACCAGTTCATTATAAATTGCAGTATAATTTTGTTTTACTTTCCCATAAAATTCCTCAGCAATTGTAGATTCAGCAAAGTCAGTAAAAATTTTTTGCTGTTTTTCAAAGTCATCAATTGTAAGAATTTTCTCATGAAGCTGCATTTTTTCTATTAGAATATTTTCTTTTTTTAGCAGGTCACGCATTCTTCTTCCTGTATTAGAGCCACCCTTAAAAAGCTTTATAAGTTTTCCGGATGATTCAACTTCAGCAATGATTTCCTGCTCCATAAAATGTTCAAATTGAGGTAAAAGTTCAGTGTCTTCTGCTCTTAGTTTAGAACGCACTGCTTGCTTTTTGATGACATCACCCGGTTTATAATTTAAGTCCTCTTGCCCTGCACGTTTAACTTTGTGGTTTTTGAACGCAAATATTTTATAGTTATCATTTTGGAACTCTACACATTCACCTTCGCGCAAATTTATAAGCATCTTGGTGAATTTAAGAACAGCAGTAAGATCAGATGAAGCCAATCCAAATTTATTGTCGTCTATATCACCAACACCAAAATATAAACTGCTTCCTGCTTTAATTGCCCAACTTGTTTCTGTAATTGGATCTACAATTACAGCAGCATAAGAACCAACCATTTTTTCTGCAGCCTGTATAATAGCTTTTCGCATACACTCTTTACGAGGTTCGATCTTTTTTTGATCTCCAATTTCTAACTTATCCAGTTCATTATCAAAATAATGTTCCACGATGTGAACCAACATTTCGCCATCATTATCAGAAACAACATTATGACCTTCTGAAAGAAGAAAATTCTTAAGTTCCCGAGTATTTGTTATGTTCCCATTATGAGCCCCATAAATAAATTCTTTACACTTAACAATGTGAGGTTGAGCATTTTTCTTGGTCACACTTCCAAAGGTTGCCCATCGAACTTGACCGCAAAATATTTTACCACTCTCGCTTTCGATCCCTAAAGTTTTTACCAAAGTGCTAGGAGCACCGATATCTTTTAAAATTGTTACATCGTTCTCATTTTTTTGAAAAACCGCACCTGTTGAATCGTAGCCACGATATTCAAGTGCCTTTAACAATGTTGAAGCATATTCACCAAGGTGAAGTGTAGATTCTAACATACTAAGCCCAAGTACTCCGCATCCAATTCCAAAAACAGGAATTTTTATTTTGATTTTCAGATTTTTCAATCTGCCCATTAATTATCTCCTATTAAGGTTATTTTCTAATATTAATTTAGCGATCTCTAGATCAAATGGATCTGTGATCTTGAAATTATGTGATGAACATTCAAGTGTGTAGACAGGGTATCCAAAATGTTCAAGTAAGGCTGCATCATCGGTACAGTATATTGATTTATTGTTTGCATCATCATGACATTGTTTTAATAATTTAAATTGGAATACCTGTGGGGTATAAGCGTTTACAAGATCTTCTCTGGGAATAGTTTCTAGAACCATATCCTGATTGATCTTCTTAACCGTATTTTTTACTTTGCTAACAGGAATTACAGCTTTTGTTTGTTGAGCTTTTTTAATCAGATTTGATATATCAGTTTGAGAAATAAATGGTCGAACCCCATCATGAATAAGAACAAGCTCTGTGCTAT
>JABIME010000104.1 GCA_018654125.1 Candidatus Cloacimonadota bacterium | reverse complement strand
TATGGAGAATACTTAATTGAAGATCTTTTTGAATATGATTATACTTTTGCTGTTTATAGCCCTTTTCATGCAGGTCTTTTAGAACAACATAATGTAAATGTAACAAATAATGAAATTGATTTTGAATTATTTGCTGTTCCATCAGGCACATTTGAAGATGGCGTATATGCCAGTAGTTGGATGTTTGAAGGTAACAATAATTGGGTTATTGATGATGTAACTGTTTTTTCCGGTAACTATTCAGCAAGATCTGGTACAATTTACGATGATGAAACATCATCACTTCTAATTTCATTATTTGTTAGCGCAGATAGTGAAATATCTTTTTATCAAAAAGTTTCTTCTGAAGCCAATTATGATTATCTTCGCTTTTATATTGATAATGTTCTACAAGAAAGCTGGAGTGGTAATGGAAGCTGGACGTTTGAGTTATTTGATGTAGTAAGCGGATTCCATATATTTGAATGGGAATATTATAAAGATGGTGGTGTATCATCGTATCAAGATTGTGGATGGATAGATAGCATCACATTCCCATCTTCATCGTTCATTGTAACACCCACCGTATTGGAATTCCTAGATGAATCAACTTTAGATGGTTTGGAATTTTCAGTAATTAATAATACTAATGACGATATAATAATTAATGATCTTGAAGATACGGGTGGGGATGAATTTAATTGGTTCATTAATGATTTTAACCTCAGTTTACCTTACACAATGTCTGCTGGCGAGCAGCTTGACTTCTTAGTTATGATTGCTCTTCCTGTTGATAACCTTGCAAGAGATATCGTATCGGATGTTCTAGATATAAACACAAGTGCAGGAGATTTCCAAGTTGAGATTTTCTTTGATAATAACCTTTATAGCTCTTCTGGAATTGAAATTCCTGCTGTTACAAAATTTAACGGGAATTATCCCAATCCATTTAATCCGGTAACAACCTTTAGTTATAGTCTTGCAAATGAATCGAAAGTGGATCTGACAATATTTAACATTAAAGGACAGAAGGTAAAAACACTTATAGATGAAAAACAAGTAGCAGGAGTGCACCAGGTTATATGGGATGGAACTGATGAAAATGGGAAACATATCTCAACAGGTATTTATTTCTCACATTGCAGTATTAACAGTGGTGATGGTGATTATACGAGCGTAAAGAAAATAATTCTGTTAAAATAATGGAGTAACAATGTTAAAAAAAATCTGTGTTGTTGTTTCGTTGCTATTATTAATAATTCCACTGATTGCAAAAAGCAATGAAGTTTTTTTCAGCTTTCAAGTAAGCTCAAAAAAAGAGATAAATAAATTATCAGGATTGATCTCTATCGATAAAATTAATGGTAATACCGTTTATGCCTATGCAAATAGGGAACAACTAACACAATTTGATCAATTAAATTATAGTTATAATATAATTCAACAGCCCGATAGATCAAATAATCCAATGGCAGATACATTACAAAAGATGCGATCATGGGACAGTTACCCAACATATGAAACATATATTGATTTGATGTACCAATTTGCAGCTGACCATCCTAACATCTGTACTATAAGTAGTATTGGGCAATCCATAGAAGGACGTGACATCCTAGTTGCCAACATCTCGGATAATCCTGGTATTGAAGAAGATGAACCTGAATTTTTCTATACAGGGCAAATGCATGGAAACGAGCTTGTTGCTTTTATCATGCTGCTTCATCTTATAGATTACTTAACAGAAAATTATGGTTCAAACGATAGAATTACGAATATTGTTGATAATATCGATATCTATATAAATCCACTTTCTAATCCCGATGGAACATATGCAGGTGGAAATAATACTGTTTGGAATGCAACCAGAAATAATGCGAATAGTATAGACCTTAATAGGAATTATCCGGATCCTGAAGATGGTCCGCATCCCGATGGGAACGAGTGGCAGCCAGAAACATTAATAATGATGGATTATGCTGATGAACAAAATTTTGTACTTTCTTCAAATCTTCATAGCGGGATCGAATTATTGAATTATCCATGGGATACTTGGGAACAGCTCGCTGCAGATGATCAGTGGTGGCAAGATGTATGTCATACTTATGCAGATACAGTACACCTTTATGCTCCAGCAGGATATATGGATGAATTTGATAATGGAGTTACTAACGGATTTCAATGGTTCTCAATGAATGGTGGAAGACAAGATTATATGAATTATTTCCAACATTGCAGAGAGATGACTTTAGAACTATCTAATCAGAAAGATCTTCCTGAAGCACAATTAGAACCTCATTGGAACTATAACCGTCAATCATTTTTACTTTATATGGAAGAGTGTTTATATGGTCTTAGAGGTATTGTAACAAATACATCATCAGATCCTCTCTGGGCAGAGGTTACAATGGTGAATCATGATATAGATAACTCTGAAGTATTCACAGATCCTGACGTTGGCAATTATCATCGTATGCTAGCACCTGGAACTTATGAGGCTAAATACAATGCATGGGGTTATTTCCCACAGACAGTTCCTAATATTCAAATTTTTGAGAATGATATAGTTGTCCAAAATATCCAATTAGAGAGCAGTCCTCAATTCACAATAACGGGTATTGTTACGAACTTCTTTAATTCAGATCCGGTTGAAGATGTAACTGTAGAATTATTAGAAACTCCTCTGGATGCTGTAATCACAAATGAGAATGGAGAATTTGAGATTATTGGTGTTTATGAAGATATATATGAAGTTAAACTTACCGTTGATGGATTTTCTACAACAACAATAGAAATATGTGTTAATGAACAAAGTACAATATTCCATCTGGAATTACTTGAATGTGATACTGAGAACTTTGAGACTGGAGATTATTCTTCATTTCCATGGGCATTTAGCGGTGATGCAGATTGGGTAATAGATAACGTGAATGCATTTGGTGGAACTTTCTCAGCCAGATCTGGTAATATTAGTGATAACGAATCATCTGGGTTATCAATAAGTATGACAACTTCTTATGATGGGAATATTGCTTTTTATAATAAGCTCTCGTCCGAAGGAGGATTTGATTATCTCACATTTTATGTAGATGATGTTATGATCGCACATTGGGCAGGAGAATCTGAGTGGGAATATTATGATTATTTTGTCGAAGCAGGTTTTCATACTTTCAAATGGGAATATGATAAAGATAATGGAGTATCAACAGGTAATGATTGTGGATGGTTAGATCACATCTCGTTCCCACCTACTGCGGTTGTTCATGCTTCTATTATAAACAATCTTCCCAAAATAGAGCTTGTAGGAAATTTCCCAAATCCATTTAATCCTCAAACTGCAATTATGTTCCAATTATCTAAACAAATGCCGGTTGAATTGTATGTCTATAATGTGAAAGGACAAAAAATAAAAACATTATTAAAAGAAGAAAAAGAAGCAGGTATGCATTCCATAGTTTGGAATGGAAATGATGACAATAATAGTTCTGTTGCATCCGGAGTATATTTTTACAGGATGATTACGGAAGAAGTTATAGAATCAAAAAAAATGCTGCTTCTAAAATAAAAAAACAGAAACATAAATAACAGGAGGAAGTAAAGGATGAGAAGAACAACATTATTAATTGTTGTAATGATTTTATTGGCTAATATTGCGATTGCATCTGAAGTTATCAGATATACTGATAATTGGGCAGAAGCTG
>JABIME010000103.1 GCA_018654125.1 Candidatus Cloacimonadota bacterium | reverse complement strand
GCTTTTGTAAGATGAGTGTTCATAAAGTTGAGCTCGTTTATCTTCTCAAAAGGTATAACTCTATTTTTTGTAAAAAAGCAAAAACAATCTTGTGATGAAAGGTTAACATGAAGCCCTTCTTTGCGCTTACTGAATTCAATGAAATATTGATCTTCAAATTTACTTAATGATTTAAAAATAAGGTTTTGATCCTCATTCTCTTTCAACCATTCTGCCAGATATTTATATTTCATCTACACCCCAATTAATTACAATCAACAAGAAAAATTATCACTCGATTCTGTCTATAAAAAGAAGATTACAAACTCATCTTAACAATATGTTTCTACATTATTCTTGACACCATGTCTGCTAAATGGAGTTTTTAGAAAAATTTTATTGGGAGGATACAATGAAAAAGAAGGTTATTTTATTAGTATCATTTATAATTATCGGCTTAATTGGCCTACAAGCTATCGATTCAGTTGCACGTCCACTTAAAGTTAAGGGGAATGTTGATTTAACAAGAAACCTAGAAAGTTCTGCATTAAAGCTTGAAGATAAGCTTTTTAATGGTGATGAAGTAGAAACTAAAGCAGAATCTTTTGCGGCAATTCAATTTGAGGACGAGAGCTCTATTATTAAGCTTTTCCCTAACACTGTTCTTAATATTCGTACAGAAAAGAATGGTGAAAAGTATAATAAGAAGAGTTTACTTAAAATGGGTGAACTCTGGGCAAAAGTAGAAAAGGGAACAGGAAAATTCGAAATCGAAACACCTACAACTGTAGCTTCTGTAAAGGGAACAAACTTCATGATAAACATTGGTGAAGACGGAACTACAGAATTACTCACATTTGAGGGTGAAGTTATCTTCCAAAATAAAATTACAGGTGAGGCTGGTGCTGTGTTAGCCGGGCAAAGAGGAGTAATTTCTGGTGATCAACCAATAATTATCTTGGCCATAGATCCGGGCGATATTGAGGAATCTCAAGGTGATTTCATTAATGAAGAATATGAACCTATTATAGAAGAAGAAGAAGAAGTTCCTGCAAGAGAAGAAGTACCGATCGAAACACCTGAAGTTATTGAAGAGGAAGAAGAAACTGAAGAATCATCATCTTCCGGACCATTCAATATGGGCGGTGGAGTTGGCTCTGTAATGTTGGGTGAAGAAACTTATACTCAGATCAGATTAATGCCGGAACTCTCCTTTGGAAAATTTGGTTTAGGACTAGATATTGATTTGATGATAGACAGTAATGGTGATATTCGTACAGAAGATTGGGACAGCTTTGAAGATTATGTAAATAAGGTGTATTATCTTCGTTATGGAGAGCGTGGAGATGCTTTTTATGGAAGACTCGGCGGCTTTAAATCTTACACTTTGGGTCATGGACTGGTTATGAAAGATTACTCAAATATGCTCCGTTACCCTGAATATAAGCAGATAGGAATTCAAATTGGCGGCAAACTTCCTGTAGCAGGAATGACCGCAGAATTGTTTACTTCCAATGCTGTGAAAAATGAAATTCTAGGTGGAAGACTAACCATTCAACCACTAATTGGCACATCTATTCCATTATTTAGCAAATTAACCTTTGGTGGAACTGTAGCTCATGATAGAAATCAAGTTAAAGGTCTTCTTGATTCTGATGATGACAACTATCCAGATCATTTTGATGATTTCCCATTTGATGAAGATTGGCATAATTTGATTGATACCGAGATTGACGACTATCACGCTTTATATTTCTCAACTGTGACAAATCCTACAGAGGAAGGATTTGAGACTTGGTGGGAAGAGAATGAATATTTTGCAAACAGACGCAATCCATCTTTTTCTGAATTTGAAGAAGATGATGTAACAGTGTTCGGAGCTGACTATGAGCTGCCATTTGTTCAAAATCCGCTATTTACTTTGAGCCATTATGGTGAAGCTGCTCAAATCATGGATCATGGAATGGGATTTATCTTTCCAGGTTTCTACTCAAAATTCCTCATTTTTCATATGAATTTGGAATATCGATTTTATCAGGAAGATTTTATGCCGGCTTTCTTTGACCAGCTTTATGATGAACAAAGAGCATTTATTTACACAGATATTGATAGCGTTCTTACTAAAGAAAGCCTTGTAGAAAATATGACAAGTTCTCATGGTTGGTATGGATCTCTTACAACAAATATTCTTAATTTCATGTATATCACTGTAGCCTATGAAGATATGTATGACGAGAATGAAAATAATTATCGCTCATTATGGGGAAAAGCAAATTTTGACACAAAAATAATTCCTAAACTAACTAAAGCTGAAATTGGCTATTCGCAAACAGGATTCGATAAATTAGATGCTTTTAAAACACCAAATGCTGTTATAAATGGTTCGCTTGGTTATTCTTTAGGTGGGAACACACAGCTGGTTGGAAGTTATCAGGAACGCTATGTTGATCTAGATGGAAATGGTAAGATCAAAGGTGAGGATGAAACAATAACTTCTATGAGCATGGGAGTAGAGTTTAGTTTTTAGGTAAATGCTGATTCCTTTGTCATTGCGAGGAACGAAAGTGACGTGGCAATCTGATCTCTCAATTCTTTCAGCAGGTGAGATTGCTTCGTCCGATGCAGTAGCAAGAGACCTCGCAAAGACAAGGTGATTTATGTATTATGTATATATAATGACGAATATTTCAAATTCAGTACTATATACTGGCGTAACTAATAACCTGATTCGTCGAGTATTTGAACATAAAAATAAAATCACAAAAGGGTTCACATCCAAATATAATGTAAATAAGTTAGTTTACTTTGAGCAAGGTGAAGAAGTATATGGAGCAATTGCCAGAGAGAAACAAATTAAAGCAGGCTCAAGAAGAAAAAAGATTGAGTTGATTAATGATATGAACCCTGGTTGGAAAGATCTATGGGAAGAAATACAAAATGATCAAATCAATACTAATAACTAGTTTTTCAAAGAATCTTCCATCATTGCGAGGAACGTAAGTGACGCGGTTATCTGACCTTTCAATGCTTTCAGCAGGTGAGATTGCTTCGTTCGATGCCGTAGAAAGAATCCTCGCAAAGACCTGAGAAATGATAAATCTAATAGATGTACATTGCCACTTAGGTGAAGAAAGAATTCTTTCTAATCTAGATAAAGAACTTTCTGATGCAAAAGAAGCAGGAATTTCCAAGTTTGTTTCGAATGCTTTATGCCAAGAAGAATTTGAATTAATTAATTCAAAGCAAATGCGTGAATTAAAAGATTCGATCTTTTGGACAGCTGGGATTCATCCCTATTATGATAAAAGTTCTGAAGATGACATTGAATCATTAATTAAATTCTGTGATGAAAAAAGAATTATTGCAATTGGTGAAATTGGACTTGATAAAATAAATACTGATTTTGAGTGGCAAAAGAAAATGCTTTTAATGCAACTTGATCTCGCTGCTAATTATAATTTGCCGGTTGTTTTGCATACTGTTAGACAATATTATGAATTGCATAAGATCCTAAAAAATAACTTCCCGAATATACGTGGATTTTTACATGCATTTAATGCTTCGCAAGAAGTTTTTGAAACATTCTCTCAATATGATCTAGGATTTTCTTTAAATGCAAAACATCCGCAAGATAAAGTATTACGTTCAATAATTAAACACGAATATTATTTCTTTGAAACTGATGCACCTTACATGAAATCACCAGGATCAAATGATGATTATAATCATCTAAAAAACCTTAGAAAGATCATAGAACAAATTTCAGTAAAAACAGAAATTGATTTAAATATTTTATTAGAAAGACAAAAATACAATGTTAACAATTTATTTGAAATTGAGTTATAAAAAGGATTCTTAATGAAACAATTTAACCGAACTGAATTATTATTTGGAAAAGAAGCAATTGAGATATTCCAAAAGAGTAAAATTGCTGTAATGGGATTAGGTGGTGTTGGTTCCTTTGCAGCTGAAGGACTTGTAAGAAGCGGGATTGGTTCTATATTACTTGTAGATTTCGATACAATTGGGCTCTCCAATTTGAACAGACAACTTCCTGCACTTCATAGTACAGTAGGTAAGTTAAAAACCGAAGCTATGCGTGATAGAATGCTGGATATAAATCCTGATCTC
Organism: Candidatus Cloacimonadota bacterium; assembly: GCA_018654125.1. The sequence continues at coordinate 3,072 of JABIME010000103.1, read as the reverse complement.
GATATTAAAATATATTCAGATTTTTTTGATGATAAATCTAGAGATCAACTTTTACAAAATGTTGATTTTGTTGTTGATGCAATAGATAGTTTAGGACCAAAAGCAGAATTATTGGAATCTGTATACAAGCTGAAAATTCCAGTAATTTCAGCAATGGGCGCAGCAGGGAGATTTGATCCTTCAAAAATTATTCAAACAGATATATCTAAAACTTATATGTGTCCTTTAGCTCGTAAAGTACGCAAGTATTTACACAGGAGAGGTGTTTATAAAGGAATCCCGGTATTATTCTCTACAGAACAGCCAATACCGCAATTTGGTTTTGATGAGGGCTCGGAAGATGAATGGGTTTCTGATCGTGGACGTAAAAGAGGAACACTTGGTTCTGTTGTTTATTTACCTGCAATAATGGGAATGTGGGCAGCAAGTTATGTGCTGAAGAAGTTGGCTGGGAAATTATAAGAATCGATACTTAGATTTTAATAATATTCTATTTTCCTTGTTCATTTGTGTTAATATCTTTTTTCTTTAAGGATTTACTTCTTTTATAGTCTTTAATAATAACAATACATAATTGTATTCCAATGAACAGGAAAAATATTAACCAATACAAAACTGTCTGGTTCTTAATTGATTCATATAAAAATAATGCTGATATACAAATAAAAATGATTATGATAATTATTGATAATCTACTCATCTCACTCATATTTCATTAGTTGTTTTTCGTAATAATTTTTCATTATTCTGTCACCAATTCTTCTTGAATGAATTTATCAGGGATTTTTTTATCATTTTTTCCTAGAAGAATTTCAATTTTTTTTGTTTTTGATATCAAATTTCCTTTCCCAGTTGAAAGTTTTTTTATAGCATCATCATAAGCATTTTGAGTTCTTTTAAGATTCAAATCAATCTTTTCAAGATCATTTAAAAAACCAATAAATTTATCAAGCAAAGCTCCACTTTGACGGGCTATTTCCTTTGCATTTTTGGTTTGATTGTCCTGTTGCCAGATTGATTCTATTGTTCTTAAGATAGCCATTAAGCCACTTGGACCAACAATAATTATTTTTTTATCAAGACCATATTTAAACAATGAGCTATCTGGATGTAGTGCAATTGTAAAACTAGCTTCAATTGGCATAAATAAAAACACATAGTCTGGAGTATTTAAACCTTCTCTGGTATGATAATATTTTCCGTGAAGATTATCTATATGAGATTTTATTGATTTCTCCAATTCTTTTCTATAAACTTTTTTTTGTTCATCATTATCTGAATTCATTAGTCGTTCATAGGCAATTAAAGAAACTTTTGAATCAATGATCACATGCTTTTCATCAGGAAATCTAATTACAAAATCTGGTTTTGAAGGATTCCCTTCATCACTCTTCAGCCCCATTCCCCTACCCTGAGTTTCGTATTCAATTCCTTTGCGTAAGCCAGACTCTTCCAGAATTCTCTCAAGGATCATTTCTCCCCAGTTTCCTTGAATTTTCACATCACCTTTCAAAGCTTTGGTCAGGTTATTGGCATCATCACTCATCTTTTTGTTTAACTCTTTCAAACCATTTATCTGTTCTTCCAAAGATTTGTTGCTTAATCTGTTTTTTTCATCTGTTTGTTCAACTTTTGATTCAAAATCCTTAATCTTCTCTTTTAGAGGAATAAGAAGTTCATCTAAGCTTACTCTGTTTTGTTCAGTGAATTTTTTTGTTTTTTCTTCCAGAATGTCATTTGCTAAATTCTTAAAGGCATCAGTTAGTTTTGCTTGCAGCTCTTCTAATTCTTTCTTTTGCTCACTTAACTTTTCTTGAAAATTTAAATTCAATGTTTCCAATTTAGCGATTTCTGATAGTGAGTTTATACTTTTTTCACGTTCCGTATTTAGTTCGGATTCAGTCTTGTCTATTTCACTTATAAGTAGTTTAACCCTTTCATCCAATTTGCTCTTTTTCCCAAAAAAATATAATCCAACAATAGCACCACCAATTAACATTCCAACAACTAAATAAAGTAATTCCATAAATCCTCTCAGATCAGATATTATCAGCTAGTTTAATTTTACCTTTTAGTTCTTCTTCTTCCAGTATCTCCATTTCAGCTAAAGCTTTATTAAGCAGAACAACGCGCTCACGATAGGGAATAAATGCACTTTTAAAACCATTAATAATCACATTTTTTATATCTGTGTAATCTAAACCAAGTTCTTCTATAGCCAGCATATATTCATCAGTAAGGGTTGTGTCGGAAACTAAACGATTATCTGTATTTATGGTTACGCGAAGTCCGTAATCAAGGTAAAAATTTAACGGATGTTTCTTTAAACTTGGAACAGATTTAGTTTGCATATTACTCTTCAAACATACTTCCAGTGGTATCCGATGGTCATTAACATAATTTAGCAAGTCTCCATCTTCAATTAGTCTGGTACCATGCCCAATTCTGTGTGTACTGCAATAATGCAATGCCTCATGAATACTTTTAGGACCATATGCCTCTCCTGCATGAATTGTGATATTGATATTATTATTTAGAGCAAGATAGAAAGCTTCCATATGATCTTTTGCAGGATTGTTATATTCTGCACCTGCAAGGTCAAAACCAATAACGCCTCTATTTTTGTACGCTACTGCCAATTTTGCTAAAGTTACAGATGTATCTGGATCCATGTTACGAATTCCGCAGATAATCACACCTGTTTTTATATTATATTTTTTCTCCGCTTTCCATAATCCTTTTAATACTGCATCAGAAATTACTGTAAGTTTTAATCCTTTTTGTGTATGTAATATTGGAGAGTACCGCACTTCTAAATATCTAATATTTTCTTTTACAGCATCTTCGGCTAATTCATAGGCTGTTCGTATCAATGATTCTTCAGTTTGCATAACGCTTAAAGTTATATCAAATGCTCTTAAATATTCATCCAAACTTTTACAATCATCATCACAACTTACGATCTTCTTTAATTCTTCTTCTGTATCTGCTGGTAATTTTACATTCTGTTTTTTTGCAAGTTCAAAGATCGTGGAAATTCTTATAGATCCATCTAAATGAACATGCAGATCT